>JANNMQ010000728.1:0-2484 GCA_031398045.1 Rubrivivax sp. | reverse complement strand
CTACGGCGCGCCCTTCCGCCTTCCCGAGCTGGGCCCCATCGGCAGCAACGGCTTGGCCAACGCGCGTGACTTTCAAGCGCCGGTGGCGGCTTTTGAAGAGGCCGCAGGTGACTACCAAATCGTCAAACGCTACGGCGGTGCGCTGTGGCAGGCGCAGCAGGCGCACAGCCCCTTCAACGTGGTGGCCTGGCACGGCACGCTGGCGCCGCTGAAGTACAACACGGCGCACTTCATGACCATCGGCTCGATCAGCTTCGACCACCCCGACCCGTCCATCTTCACGGTGCTGACCAGCCCCAGCGACACCCCCGGCACGGCCAACTGCGACTTCGTGATCTTCCCGCCGCGCTGGATGGTGGCTGAGGACACCTTTCGGCCACCCTGGTACCACCGCAACCTGATGAGCGAATTCATGGGCCTGGTGCTGGGCCAATACGACGCCAAGCCCGAAGGTTTCAAGCCCGGTGGCATGAGCCTGCACAACTGCATGGTGCCGCACGGCCCCGACCGTGAAGCTTTTGAAAAAGCCAGCAACGCCACGCTGGCGCCGCACAAACTGGACCACACGCTGGCCTTCATGTTTGAAAGCCGCTGGCGTTTTCTGCCCACCGAATTTGCGCTGACCTGGGGCGCGCTGGATGCCGCCTACGCCAGCTGCTGGAATGGCCTGGCCGACCGGTTCAAGCCGGTTTGAAGCATGCCTGCGGCCTGTCTGCATCACCTTTATTGAAACTTGGACCACCGATGATCACCACCGACCACACGCACGACCCGGCTCTGCAGAGCTGGGTGGCATCGGCCAACATGGCGGACACGGACTTCCCCATCCAGAACCTGCCCTACGGCCGCTTCAGACGTGATGGTGTTGACGAGCCTTGGCGCATCGGCGTGGCCATCGGCACTGAGGTGCTGGACCTGCATCGTGCCGCAGCAACCGGCGGCTGGCCTGCTGATGCAGCGCTGGCCTTGCAGCCGCTGGCGGCAGGCGATCTGAGAGCTTTTATGGCCATGGGCCCGGTCGTGCGTCGGCAACTGCGTGCGGCCCTGTCGGCTGCGCTGCAAGCCGGCAGCGCCAGCCAGGCAGCGCTGGCCACCTGCCTGGTGCCCCAAGCCCAGGCGCAGATGACACTGCCTTGCAAGATTGGCGACTACACCGACTTTTACACCGGCATCCACCACGCCACCACCGTGGGCTTGCTGTTCCGCCCCGACAACCCGCTGCTGCCTAACTACAAATGGGTGCCTATTGGCTACCATGGCCGCGCGTCGTCCATCGTGGTCAGCGGCCAGCCGGTGCGCAGGCCCCTGGGCCAGACCAAATCCGCCGCCGACGAACCCGTCTTCGGTCCCTGCCAGCGCCTGGACTACGAGCTGGAACTGGGCTTTTTGGTGGGCAGCGCCAACCAGCTGGGAGAACCTGTGCCCATCGCGCAAGCGGCCAACCATCTGTTCGGAGTGACGCTGTTCAACGACTGGTCGGCGCGGGACATCCAGGCCTGGGAATACCAGCCGCTGGGGCCTTTTCAGTCGAAGAACTTTGCCAGCACGCTGTCGCCCTGGGTGGTGACGATGGAGGCGCTGGCGCCTTTTCGTGCACCGCTGCTGCGGCCCGCTGGCGACCCCGAGCCTCTGCCGTACTTGAACGACGCCACTGACCGTGCGCAGGGCCTGCTGGACATTCAGCTTGAGGTCTGGCTGCAAACTGCGGCCATGCGGGAAGCCGGTGCGACCGCCGTGCGTTTGAGCAGCGGCAACGCGTGTGATGCCGCTTACTGGACACCGGCGCAACTGTTGGCACACCACACCGTGAGTGGCTGCAATCTGCAGCCTGGCGATTTGCTGGGGTCGGGCACCTTGTCGGGGCCGACGGCTGGGCAAGCCGGTTCACTGCTGGAATTGAGCGGCGGCGGCAAACAGCCGTTGACGCTGCCCAACGGCGAAAAGCGCAGCTTCCTGGCTGACGGCGACACGCTGACACTGCGCGGTTACTGCCAGCGTGAGGGTGCGCGGCGCATTGGCTTGGGTGAGTGTTCGGGCACCGTGCTACCGTCACCCGCGGCGAGGCGCTGAGAGAGGCATCAGCCCTGGCGCATCAACTGCTGTGCACGTTGCAGCACCTGGTCCAAAGCCTTGTCCAACGTGGCGCGTTCGGCGGGTTTTAGTTCTGCCAGCAAAAACGCTTCTCTTGCCAGCACCATGGGTTCTATCTTGCGGTACAGCGCCATGCCCGACGGCAGCAGCCGCACCAGATAGCCCCGTCCGTCTTCGGGGTCAGCGGCGCGGCCCACCAGACCGTCGCGCTCCAGCCGTGCCATGGCCCGGCTGACACGCATCTTGTCGAGCGTGCTGCTTTCCATCACCGCCGCGGTCTTCACCTCACCGCCTTCGGCAAGCGCTGCAATCACGCGCCACTCGTCGCGCGTCAAGTCGAAGCGCGCGCTGTACACCTGCGCCGTGGCTTGGCTCACGGCTTCAGCCAGGCGT
>JANNMQ010000712.1:0-2707 GCA_031398045.1 Rubrivivax sp. | reverse complement strand
GCAAAGATTTTCAGGTCGCGTTGGCCCGTTGCCGGCCCTGAGTCGAGCAATTCGATGAAAGCGATGGCCAGCGAATAGGCCTCTTCGCCGGTTGAACAACCGACCACCCAGGCGCGCATCGGGCCAGCGCCCTCGGCGTTTTGCGTCATCAAGACGGGCAGCACTTTGTCCTGCAGATCCTGCCACACCGCCGGGTCGCGAAAGAACGAGGTGACGCCAATCAGCATCTCCTTGAACAGCAGGTCCAGTTCCTGCGTGTTCGTGCGCAGGAAGTCGGCGTAAGCGGCCATCGAAGCCAGGCCATGCACGGCCACGCGCCGGGCAATGCGGCGCACCAGCGTGTTCGACTTGTAAAGAGCCAGATCGTGCCGCGTGTGCGCATGCAACAGCGCGAGGATGGTTTCCAGTGGAGCTGCGGCGTGTTCAGCAGCGTGTTCAGCAGCGTCTTCAGCAGCGTCTTCAGCAGCATTAGCAGGCGGCGCCTCGGCGGCATGCTGGGCACCGACGATGCCCGCGATGCGCTGCGGCATCTCGGCAGGCCAGGCGATGATGTCGACGCAGCCTGCAGCGATGGCGTTCCTGGGCATGGAATCGAACTGTGCCGACTCAGGGCTTTGCGCCAGCGTCAGCCCGCCCTGTGTTTTGATCGCCTGCAGGCCCTGGGTGCCGTCAGACCCCATGCCCGACAACACGATACCGATCGCCCGCTCGCCGAGTTCCCTTGCCAGCGAGCCGAACAGCACATCGATCGGTAGCCGCTGCCCGCGCGGCTCGGCAGGTTTGGCCAAGTGCAGCGCGCCGGCCCGGACCGTCATTTCGGAATCGGGTGGAATGACATAAACCGAATCGGCATCGATCCGCTTGGCTGCCACTGCTGCGTGTACCGGCATCGGGGTGACGCGCTGCAGCAGTTCTCCAAGCAAAGTCTTGTGCGTGGGGTCCATGTGCTGGACCACCAAGTAGGCCAGGCCACTGGCCGCCGGAACGTTGGCCAAAAACTGTTCGAGCGGTTCAAGCCCTCCGGCTGAAGCACCGAGCCCTACGATCCCAACGCCGGTAGGCAGCAAAAGTCGGGCGGGAAGCGAAAGATCGTCATCCATGCACCAAGTATGCGTGTTGGCGACCGTCGCGTGCAGCTGTCAGCGCGCCTCGTCGGGGCAAGGGGGCTGGCAGGCCTGATCGGCTGCAAAACCCGGCACGGGCGCGCCGGTTTTGGCTTCCAGTGCGGGCTGCAGGGCGCGCATCGAGCCGAAGGTTTTGGCATAAATCCAGGTGAACTCGGCACCCAACAGAAAAATCTGCGCCGAGTAATAAACCCAGACGAAGACCACGATCAGCGACCCCGCCGCGCCAAAGGCTGAAGCCAAGTCGCTGCGGCCGATGTACATGCCGATCAAGAAGCGCCCGCCGGTGAAAAGCAACGAGGTGACGGCAGCGCCCAGCCAGACGTCGCGCCACTTCACCGACACACGCGGCATGGTCTTGTAGATCATCGCGAACACGCCGGTGGTCACCACAAAACCGACCAGCAGGTTGAAAAATTCGGCCAGCAGCGCCCATTCACCAAAGGCGCCCGACCACCACTTGCCCAGTGCAGCCACCACAGCGCTGAAAACCAGCGACACCATGAGCAGGAATGCAATGCCCAGGATCATGCCGAACGACAACAAACGGGCCCGCACCAGGCCCCACAGGCCCCCCGAACGATCGCGCGCAGGCGCCCGCCAAATTCGGTCCAGCGCATCTTGCAATTCGCCAAACACACTGGTGGCGCCGACCAGCAGCAGCACCACCCCGATGGCCGTGGATGTCAGGCTCTCGGCGGGTTTACTGACGCTGGCCAGCAAGTCCTCAACGGCACGGGATGCCTCGGCCCCCAACAGGTCTTGCAGCTGCACAAACACTTCGCCGCGCACGGCCTCCTGGCCAAAGACCAGGCCGGCGATCGAGATCACGATCAGCAGCAGGGGCGCCAGCGAAAAGATGCTGTAGTAGGCCAACGCGGCGCCCATGCTGGGTGCGTAGTCAGCCACCCAAGCCGTGGCGGCCCCTTTGACCAGCGGCCACCAGTCCTGCATCGGGTGGCGTTGCTCTGTTTTCATGCCGTGCCTGGCGGTTTGCAGTACTACCCGGCGAAGGCCCGGCGCAGTGCTGGCGCAGCGCGTGTATCGCCGGTGTCGCCCGCGTCACCCGCACCGCCCGCAGCCCTGAATTGCCGGGCCGCGAAAGCCCAGGCCATGCGCGATGCGTCAGGGCCCTTGGCGTCGCTGAAGGGCTGCCTGGCGGCACCACCGCTCCAGGCATGCGCCAGGCCCTGCACCAGCACCAGTGTGGCCACGGTGCGGCCCCGGCGTTTGAAGTCCGTGACCCACATTGGGTAGCGCTGGCCGCGCCGCACCGGGCGCGCGGCACTGGGCTGGGCCCCCGCTGCCTGGGCCCAGAGCTGCACGGCGGCCTGGCCGTTTTGCGGCGAAACCACCTTGTCGACGGCGCCGTGGATGACCATCAACGGGGGCCAGTCGGCGGCCATCGCCTCAGGGCCCGCGGCCAGCGGCTGGGTGGACCGTCTGCCGCGCATGGCGCCCAATGCCGTCAGCGTGGAATGGGCTGTACCCGGCGGTATGCCCGAATGCATCACCAGGGCTTTGAAGCGGTCGGGATATCGCGAGACCAGCAGTGCCGCCATGCTGGCGCCCGCGGAAAGGCC
>JANNMQ010000073.1:0-3752 GCA_031398045.1 Rubrivivax sp. | reverse complement strand
CAGCACCGGGAAGTTGGCCGACGCAGCGATCGCAAACGCCAGCGAGACCATGAACGCGATGTTCTGCTTCTCGAAGGCGATGCCGAGCGCCACCGCGATAACGCCGAGCGCAACCGTCGTCAGGCGCGACACCTTCAGCTCTGATGCGCTGTCGGCTTTGCCCTTCTTGATCACCACGCCGTAGATGTCGTGCGACACCGCCGCCGCGCCCGACAGCGTCAGGCCCGCCACCACCGCAAGGATGGTTGCGAACGCCACCGCCGAGATGAAGCCAAGGAAGACGTTGCCGCCGACCGCGTTGGCCAGGTGAATGGCCGCCATGTTGCCGCCGCCCAGCAACCCGCCCTTGGCGTCGAGGAACTGCGGGTTGGTCAGCACGAAGCTGATGGCGCCGAAGCCAATGACGAAGGTCAGCAGGTAGAAGTAGCCGATCCAGACCGTGGCCCAGCCCACCGACTTGCGCGCTTCCTTGGCGTTGGGCACGGTGAAGAAACGCATCAGGATGTGCGGCAGGCCGGCGGTGCCGAACATCAGCGCCATGCCGAAGCTGATGGCCGATATCGGGTCCTTGATGAAGCCGCCTGGGCCCATGATCGAGAAGCCCTGCGTGGCGGCATCGGCCGGTGGCTTGCCGGCGGCCGCGGCAATGCCGGTCTTGACCTCGATCGCCTTGGCAAACATCGCTTCCGGGCTGAAGCCGAAGTTGTAGAGCACCATAAAGGCCATGAACGACGCGCCGCCGAGCAGCATGACGGCCTTGATGATCTGCACCCAGGTGGTTGCCGTCATGCCGCCGAACAGCACGTAAACCATCATCAGGCCGCCGACCAGCACGACTGCGATCCAGTATTCCAGGCCGAACAGCAGCTTGATCAACTGGCCGGCACCGACCATCTGCGCGATCAGGTAGAAGGCCACCACCACCAGCGTGCCGGAGGCCGCGAAGATGCGCACCGGCGTCTGTGCAAAGCGGAACGAGACCACGTCGGCGAAGGTGAACTTGCCCAGGTTGCGCAGGCGCTCAGCAAGCAGGAAGGTCACTATCGGCCAGCCGACCAGGAAACCGATCGAAAAGATTAGGCCATCAAAACCGCCGACCATCACCGCGGCCGAGATGCCCAGGAACGAAGCCGCCGACATGTAGTCGCCGGCAATCGCCAGGCCGTTCTGGAAGCCCGTGATGCCGCCGCCGCCGGTGTAGAAGTCGGCCGCGGACTTGGTCTTCGAGGCCGCCCACTTGGTAACGCCAAACGTGAACAGCACGAACACGCCGAACATGCCGATTGCGGTCCAGTTGGTCGCCTGCTTTTCGGCCTGGCCAAGATCGGCGCCCGCAGCCCACAGAGAGGCCGAGACACCAAACAGTGCGGCCAGGGTCAGCAGCTGGCGCACGGAGACGGGAAAGCCGTTCATTTCAGCACCGCCTTGCTGACTTGTTCGGCCAGGCTGTCGTATTCGCTGTTGGCGGTACGGACGTAGAGGACGGTGATGATGACCGTAAAGAGGATGACGCCGAAACCGATGGGCATCGCGTACGTGATGACACCTTCACCCAGACGGGTGGCGAGGAACGGTTTGTTGAAGGCAACGAGCAGAATGAAGCCGTAGTACACGACCATCATGGCCGCGGTGAGCCACCAGCCGAAGCTGGTGCGCCGCGCCTTGAGTTTCTGGTACGCCGGGTGCGCTGCTATGCGCTCGGCCATCACTTGTTCCATGGTCTGTCTCCTGAAAAACGATGACTGCACCAACTGGTGCAGCATATCCCTACTGTGACGGGTGGCACTGATAGGGTTCTGACGCGGAACAAACAACAGCTGACGCGGAACTGAGGTGGCGCTTACGAATTAGGTAGTAACCCTTGAATTCAGTTTCAGCATGCAGGATGGCCAGCGTTTTGCGGGTCGGGCCTACTGCTGCTCTACGATGCCGGCCATGGCCAGCTCCTCCAAAATTCCGCCTCAATTCGTCAATTGGCGCGGTGAACCCATCGACCTGAAACGCCTAGCAACCAGTGCCCATGCGCAGCCTTCAGCAGTCCGCTCCGTCAACGCTGACGCCGAAGGCGCCACAGCCAAACTCGCCACCGCCATCGAGCTGACGGCCCAGGACCTGGACACCGTCTACGACGCGCTGTGTCTGGCCGGTGCACCTTGCAGCACCGACTGGCTGCTGCTCTTTTTACGCCAGCTGCAGCGCACCAGCAGCGCTGGCAAGGCCTACACACGCGTGGATTTGAAGGTGGCGCTGGCCACACTGGTGAAAACACAGCGCTTGCGCATCAACAGCGCGCACCTGCATGAAGTACCGGTGGCCGAACTGCACCAGGCCTTGCCGCGTGTGTTGGCCGCTGCAGGTGAAAGCGCCTGGCAGGCCTGGGCCCGGGCATCAGCCACCCATGCGCCAGTGGGCGGGCCGGTACCCCAGCCCCGCTACACAAGGCGCGAAGAACTGCCCGCGTTGGCGCGCTTGCTGCTGTACAGCGGCTGCAGCGCCGAAAACTTTGAACAAGCGCGGCTGCACGTGCTGGGCCCGGCGCGTGAACCCGAGGTGCTGGCACAAGCACTGTGCACCCCCTTCATCCCCGAGCGGTGGGCACAAGCGCAGGCGCCCTTGCGGCATGCCGTGTTGCAGCTGCTGATGCGCAGCTTCCACCTCTCGGGTGCGATGTTCCAGCCGCTGCTGGGTGCACTGCATGAAGAAGTGCAGCAGCACCGCGACAGTGTGCCCGCAGCGCTGCGAACCATCAGCGCCGAAAACAACCTGCACCGCGGCAACACCGCAGCCGCCGCGCACGCAGTGGCTGGCATGCAGGGCCATTCGGTGACGCTGCTGCAAGGCGCGCTGCTGGCTCGCCAGGGGCAGTGGCAGGCCGCAGCGGCAGCCTTGGGCCCGGCGCTGAAAGAGGCCGCAAAAGACCTGCACAGCAAACGCGGCCTGGCCGTGCCGCGGGTTTTGCTGTGGTACGTGCTGTCGCTGATGGCTCAGCCCGACGCCAAGCAGTGGGCGCTAGCCCACAAGTTCTGCATGCAAGAAAGTGGCTCGCGCTCGCCACGGCCCGACGAGGGCTGGGGCTTGCTGGCCCACGCCATTGCCGTGCGGCTGGGCGACACCCCGCTGCAGCCCCAGGTGCTGCGCGGGCCCAAACACAGCTGGGAGGTGACCAGCTTCGAGGGCAACGCCCACCGGCTGGTACTGGCAGCCTGGCTCGGAGAACCGGCCACCGGCTGGACGGCCGCCACATTGGCCAGCACGCAGGAAAACCTGCAGCTGATGGGCCTGCACAGCCTGGCCACGCTGGCCGGTGTGGCAGCGCACCGGCTGGGCCTGCCGTGGCCACCCACCAGCCCACCCGATGGCCAGCCAGGCGCCGACGCGGCCACAGACGCTGAAACCGCCTGGGCGGTATCGTTTTTCGGCACACCCCGCGAAGCCTGGCGCGACGCATTGGCCGCCATCGAAGCGCTGGGCGACAGCGGCGGCGGCAAAACGGCCAACAAAAGCGGCAGCGGCACCCTGCAGTGGCACCTGGCGCTGGACGGCCAAGGCCGTGTCAGCAGCCTGGTGCCGTTTGAACAAACGATCGGCGCACGTGGCCCCGGCAAGCGCAAGGCCGTGAGCTTGGCCAGGCTGAAAAAAGCCGACAACCTGGACCCGCTGGACGCCGCAGTGGCACGCTGCATCACCGCCGACCGCTGGTCGCCCAGCAAACTGCGGCTAGACACCGTGGCCGCAGCGGTGGCGCTGGTGGG
>JANNMQ010000585.1:0-4899 GCA_031398045.1 Rubrivivax sp. | reverse complement strand
CAGGCGCCGGGCAGGTGGGCGCCGATGGCGGCCATGTGCACAGCTTCAGCGTCGACGGCATCACCTACCGCTACGACCCGGCGGGCAACGGCGGCAGCGGCCAGGTCAGCGCGAGCAGCCCGCATGCGCACGGCTTCGACGCGCAGACGCAGACGCTCGCCGTCAGCACCGCAGCCGGCGGCCACTTCTTCGTCGACCTCGACGGTGGCGGCTATTCCTACCGCGCCCCCCTCAGCGCCGCAGCGGGCTTTGCGGAGCGCTTCAGCTTCACGCTTTCCGACCGCGACGGCGACCTCGCCGGGGGCAGCGGCACGGTGAGCGTGGGTGCGGCGCCGGCACCCAGCTCGGCCCCGCAAGTGCTGGAGGGCAGCGACGGTGACGACCACCTGCAAGGTGGCGCTGGCAACGACGTGATCGCTGGAGGCGCTGGCAGCGACGACTTGTTCGGCGGCTTCGGCTCGGATGTCTTCAAGTGGGAGCTGGCCGACCGCGGCACCCCGGGCGCGCCATCCATCGACACCGTGCACGACTTCAACATGGGGCCCACGGCATCTGGCGGCGACATGCTCGACCTGCGCGACCTGCTGGGCGGTGCACTGCAGGCCGGCGGCGCCGACAAGCTGGCGCAGTACCTGGACATCGACACGCAATCGCAGCCCGGCAGCACGGTGCTGCACATCAGCACCGAGGGCGGCTTTGCGCAGGGGCAATTCAACGCGCAGGCCGAAGACCAGCGCATCGTGCTGGACGGCGTGAATTTGCACGACGCACTGTCGCTGGGCGCGGGCGCCAGTGAAGACCAGATGCTGCAAGAGCTGATCCACCGCAACAAGATCGAAACGGGGCTTTGAAGACCGCGGGCCCGGCTTTGGGCCCGTGCCGGAAAACCCACCGTACCGAGAAGGACCTCGCCACCATGACCTACGCCGTGCGCAACGCCCAAGGGCAGCTCACCAGCCTGCACCGCCACGACCCCGGCGTCGGTGAACCCATCAGCGCCGACGACCCCGAAGTGCGCAACTTCCTGGGCCTGGACGGGCCAGACGACGACGAACCCAGGACCTCTGCGGCTGCTGAAGAAGGCGGCTTCAGCCAACTCGACGCCGACTTCATCCGCGTGCTGGAAGACGTGATCGATGCACTGACCAGCCGCAACCTGATCAACATCACCGACCTGCCCGACATCGCGCAGACCAAGCTGTTTGCACGCAAGAGTTTTCGCGAAAGGCGGCCCAAAAATGCGTTGGACCTGTTTCGCCCCGGTGACCTTGAACAAGTGCTCTAGTGCACCTGCCTGGCCCATCAGCAAGGTGGCCCGCGTGGCCGGCCTTGCCGACTGCTGCATGCACAACCGGCAGGTTGCTGCAGCGTCTGGTGGTGGGCCGCTGCCCGGCGTATGTGGCGGCGCATGTGGCGGCGCTTGTGTCAACGCTGCTGGCAACGCTGGCGGCTGCCCTGCTGGCCGCCGCGCCGCTGCACGCCTGGGACGCACAACAAATGCGCGCCGCGGCGCAGCGCCTGGGGCCTGCCGCGGTGGCTGCATTGACACCGCTGCAGAACATGCTGGTGGAAGCGCGCGGGCAGGACGACGATGCCCGGCTGCTGGCCGTCAACCAGTTCTACAACCTGCGCATCGACTTCAGGCCCGACAGCGAGGTCTGGGGCCAGGAAGACTACTGGGCCACACCGCTGCAGTCGCTGGCGGCGGGCCGCGGCGACTGCGAAGACTACGTGATCGCCAAATACACCACCCTGCTGGCGATGGGCGTGCAGCGCAGCCGCCTGCGTCTGGTGTACGTGCGCGCCCGCATGAGCGACGCGCCAGCAGCGGTGGCGCACATGGTGCTGGCTTACTACGCCACGCCGGGTGCCGAGCCGCTGATTCTGGACAACCTGCGCGCCGACGTGCTGCCTGCGGGCCAACGCAGCGACCTGACACCTGTTTTCAGTTTCAACAGCGAAGGCCTTTGGCAGGGTGTCGGCCAGGCCACGGCTGGCGACCCCATGGCCCGTTTGTCGCGCTGGCGCGATACCTGGCAACGCATCCAGCAAGAAGGATTTTTATGAGACCACCACCGTTCGGGCTGAGCCTGTCGAAGCCCCGCCTTTCGAGCAGCACTGCCTTCGGCATGGCCTTCAGTCCTGAGCTTGACGAAGGATCAGGGCGAACGGCCTTCGGGCTGCCCCTGCGGTCAACCACTTCGGCGGAGCCCACATGACACTGACGCGCCGCATGGCCCTGTTCATCGCCAGCATGCTGCTGCTGGCCCTGGGCGGTGCATTGATCATCCACACCCTGGCCGCGCGCGACGCGCTGCAACAGCAGCAAGACGTGCGCAACCGCGACGCTGCCGCCGCGCTGGCGCTGGCGCTGTCGCAGCAGCGCGGCGACGCGGCCGCCATGAAAGCCGTGGCCACGGCGCAGTTTGACCTCGGCCACTACCGCAGCATTCGGCTGCGAGCGGCCCAGGGCCCGGCGCTGGTGGACCTGCAACAAAAGGCCCCGCGGCCGCGCACCCCCGGCTGGTTTGCCCAGCTGCTGCCGATGGCCGCCGCCGACGGCACGGCGCTGGTCAGCTCGGGCTGGCAGGAAGTGGGCACGCTGACGGTGGCTGCGCACACTGCGTGGGCGCAAGAATCGCTGTGGAACGCCAGCGTGCAGACTGCGCAGCTGCTGGGCGGTCTGGCGCTGCTGGCCGCGGTGATCAGCGCCTGGATGCTGCGCGCCTGGCACCGGCCGCTGCAAGCCACCGTGCTGCAGGCGCAGGCGCTGGCGCGCGGCCAGTTCATCGAAGCACGGTTGCCCAAGCTGCCCGAACTGCAAGAGCTGACCCGCAGCATGAACACCACGGTGCGCCGCCTGCGCGAAACCTTTGCCGGCCAGGCTGAACAAGTGGCCTACCTGCAGCGCCAGGCGCAGCTTGACGCGCTGACCGGGCTGCCGCTGCGCCAGCAGTTTGTGGAGCACATGGACCGCCAGCTGGCCCACCACGACGGCATGGGCCTGGTGCTGGTGCGCGTGACGCCGCTGGAGCAGATCAACGACCTGCACGGCCGCGACGCCGCCGACAACGTGCTGCGCCAGGTCGGCACGGTGCTGGCACGTTTTGCTCGCTCAGAACCCGACAGCCTGGCCGGCCGCCTGGCCGGGCCCGACCTGGCCTTGCTGCTGCCGATGGCCGGCATGGCTGCCGACGTGGCGCCTTCCTTGCTGCGTGCGCTGCGCGAAGCCGTCAACCCGCTGAGGGTGGGTGCCACTGTCTGCGTGGCCGCCAGCGACGGCGCGCTGGCCGCCAGCGCTGACAGTGCCTTGCTGGCGGTGGCACCGGGCCTGGCGCTGGCCGATGCAGCCGGCGGTTTGCACGTGGCACAGCCAGGGCTGGCGGGCTCGGCGATGGCCAACCTGGAGGCCTGGAAAGCGCAGATCTGCAGCGCCCTGGCCGAAGAGCGGGCCCAGATCGGCGAGTACCCGGTGCTGGACCCGCAAGGCCAGCTCATCCACCTGGAATGTCCGCTGCGCCTGCAGCTGGACCCCGACGGCCACTACCAGCCGGCGGCCAAGTGGCTGCCGCGTGCGCGCCGCTGCGGCCTGTCGCCACAGGTGGATCTGATGGCCATCGGCCTGGCGTTGAAAGCCATCACCAAGGACCACCGCGCGCGCGCCGTCAACGTCGAACTGGCATCGTTGTCTTCACCGGGTTTTGTCGAAGAGGTGGCCGGCCTGCTGGCCTACAAGCCCCATGCCGCCAGCCGCCTGTGGGTGGAATGGGTGGCCACCAGCAACCGGGGCGACTGGCATGCCGCCGGTGAAGCCACACAGCGCTGGCGCCGCCACGGCGTGCACATTGGCGTCGAACATGCCGGTGGTGCACCCGAACAACTGGCACGCCTGCGTGACCTGGGCCTGGACTATGTGAAGGTGGACGCGCGCCATCTGCGTGGCGCTGCCAACGACCCCCGTGTGCGCGCCTACGCACTGAGCCTGGCCGGCCTGATACGTCTGCTGGGGCTGAAAGCGCTGGCCGAGGGTGTGGACAGCAGCGAAGACCTGGCCATGTTGTGGCAGCTGGGTTTTGACGGTGCCACCGGCAGTGCGCTGCGCGGGGTAGGCCCCGCCCAAGCGCTGGCCCCCAAGCCAACGGTGCGCGTTGCTGATGTCCCCAAACCGGCCGAGACCAGCCCACTTCCGCTTTGAATGAGGGCCTTGCAGGCCGACCCGACGCATCGACTGGCCGGTCCACACCCTGCCCCGTCCAGCCTTCAAGAGCGGGTCTGAACCTGCAGGCCCGCAGCGGCGCTGCCGATCAGCGACCAGCGTTCAGGGTGTGGTTCCTGGAGGCTGCTCAAGGTCGAAACTGGCGCGCGCCGACACGGCAGCGGCAGCAGCAGCACGCTGCTGCCGCGCTGCAGGGTAGATCAACGACTCTTCCAGCGCGATGTGCTCACGGTGCAGCGCTTCAAACACCGGCAGCGCGGTGCGCAAGGTGTCGAGGTCGTACCAGCTGTAGCCTTCGGCCACCGCCTGCAACTGGGGTTCCAGCATCAGCCAGTCTTCTTCCAGCCAGCCATGGTCTTGCTGCAGGCGCAGCACATGCGGGCGCAGTGCGGCGTCGCCACTGTTCAGCAGGCCCGGAAACACATGTTGCTCTTCGTCGGCGTGGTGCTGACGCGAAACGCCGCTGAAAAATGCGCAGATATCGCGCGCCAGCTGACGCGCCTGGTCGTCCACACCTTGTTCGTCCAGGCGCTGCACCAACTGATGCAATTCACCCAGCACTACCATCACTTGGCGGTGCGTGCGGTCCAGTGCGTCCAGCTCGGGCATGGGCGGCGCGGCAGGGCGTGGCGGGCGCACCGGACGTGCTGGGCCTTCCTGCGGTTTGCCGGGTGGGGTGCCAG
>JANNMQ010000554.1:0-5113 GCA_031398045.1 Rubrivivax sp. | reverse complement strand
AGTATTTCATTCGCGACCCCGCTCCTCGATCAATGCGTCGACGGCGCTGCCGAGACAACGCACCGGCTCCTTTCGCGACCAGGACCGATTCGGCTTGCGCCGGCCGGCGCGGCGCACTCAATCGCCAGCCATCCCAACACCGAGTTGTGGCGCGCTGGCATTTCACTGAGCTACCACACCGACAACCGGCTGATGAGCTGCATCAGCCACAGCCAGGAAGCAGCCGCGCTGCTGCTTCACACGCCGCTGACCGCGGCTGACCTGCTGGCGATGGCTCGGCAAGCTGCCGAACATTCGTTCTTACCGCCAGCGCAGCGCCAAGCAGCGCTGCGGCAGATTGCACAGGCGATGCAGGCCCGGCCTTGACGGGGTCGTCAACGGGTGGCGGCGTCAGACTCCATCTGTTCGTCCACCTGCCGCGCCGCTGCCAGCGCCTGCACACAGGCACGTGCCGCCTCCTGACCCTTGGTGACAAAGTGGCGGCCAAAAAAGTCCAGGTGCTCGGCGTGTTCATGAAAGGCGTGCGGCGTCAGCACACACGACAGCACCGGCACGCCGGTATCAAGCTGCACGCGCATCAGGCCATCGATGACGGCGTGGGCCACGAAGTCGTGGCGGTAGATGCCGCCGTCTACCACCAGGCCGCAAGCCACGATGGCCACGTGCCGCCCCTGACGCGCGATGCGTTGCGCCAGCAACGGGATCTCGAACGCGCCGGGCACCTCAAAACAGTCCACCCTCTCGGGCGGCAGATCGTGGTGCGCCAGCTCTGCCAGCAGCGCCTGGCGCGCCTGGCCGACGATGGCGGCATGCCAGCCGGCGCTGATGACCGCAACGCGGCTGTGGCTGGAAAAAACGGTGGCTGAAGGCTGATTCATGGGTGGCCTCTGAAAGACAAGAGCCCACGATTCAGGGCAAGCGGCCGGCCCATTGGACGGCCCCTCGACTGTAGGCTCCGCGGCGCAGCGGCCCTGTCAACTGCGCGACGCCGCAGGGTCCCGGCTTGCGCGACGCTGGCGTCAGGCGCGCTGGCCTTCCAGGTAGTCGCAAGCCAGGTGCGCAAGCGTGCGCACACCCAACAGCAAGCCGCTGTCGTCGGCATAAAAGCGCGGTGAATGGTTGGGCGCGGCCTGTTTCGGGTCGGTGCCCTGTGGCGTGACGCCCAGAAACACAAACAGCCCCGGCACCACACGCTGGAAAAAGCTGAAGTCTTCGCTGCCCGTCACCTTGGGCACCAGCATCAGGCCGCCTTTGGCGGGGTCGGTGCCGGCCACGCGCTGCATCGTGGGCACCATGGCGGCGGTGAGCGCGGGGTCGTTGATGGTCACCGGGTAATGTTTGTTGATGCACACTTGGCATCCGGCACGGTTGCCGCGGCTCACGGCTTCAGCCAAGGTGGTGACCCGTTCGTGGATCTCGTCGCGCATCACCTCGCTGAAGGTGCGGATGGTGCCGCGCATTTCCACGCTGTCGGGGATGATGTTCTCGCGCACGCCGCCTTTGATAACACCGATGGTGACCACTGCAGGTTCTTCGGTCAGGTCGATGGTGCGGCTGACCACGGTCTGCAGCCCCAACACCACTTGCGCAGCCGTCACGATGGGATCAACACCGGCCCAGGGCATCGCACCGTGGGTCTGGCTTCCGTTGACGGTGATCTTCAGATAATCACTGCTGGCCATGGTGGGGCCGGGCCGGTAGCCCACCACACCCACCGGCAGGCGCGACGTGACGTGCAGGCCGAAGATGGCCTGCGGCACCGGCTTTTCAAGTGCACCTTCAGCCACCATCATCTTGGCGCCGCCGTCTTCGCCTTCGGGCGGCATTTCTTCGGCGGGCTGGAAGATGAACTTAACGCTGCCGCGCAGTTGCGCGCGCAAGCCGGCCAGCACTTGCGCCACGCCCATCAGGATGGCCACGTGGCAGTCATGCCCGCAGGCGTGCATCACACCCACCGCTTCACCGTTCCACTGGCTGCGCACCTTGCTGGCGAAGGGCAGGTCCACCTCTTCGGTCACTGGCAGGCCGTCCATGTCGGCGCGCAACGCCACCACCGGGCCGGGCAGCGCGCCTTTCAGCAGGCCCACAACGCCGGTATGCGCCACACCGGTGCGCACCTCGTCCAGGCCCAGCGCGCGCAGGTGGTCGGCCACCACACCGGCGGTGCGAAATTCGCGGTTGCCCAGTTCGGGGTGCTGGTGCAGGTCGCGCCTCCAAACGATGACGGCGGCTTCGACGGCCGCACAGGCGCTGTCGATGGCCGGGGCGATGGAGCTGGAGCTGGAGCTGGCAGGGGGTGCAAGGGTGGTCATCGGGGAGTCCTGGCGTGGCATCGAAGGGCCCATTGTGGGCGCCGCCGGTGCTGGTGTTGCAGCGGGGTTTGCCATCAGGTTGGTAGCTGGCGCAGCCGGCGTTTGCGTGGCAGACGTTGCTCCACCGCCGGCACCACCGGCGTCACCACCGGCGGCTCTTGCGCCGCGCTGATCACACCACCGCCCAGGCATATGTCGCCGTCGTACAGCACCGCACTTTGGCCAGGTGTCACGGCCCACTGCGCCTGGTCGAAGTCCAGCCTGAAGCCACCTGCCTGCGGTGTGTAGTGGCAGGCCGCGTCGGCTTGGCGGTAGCGGGTCTTGGCAGCCAGTGTGTGCCTTGCCGGTGCCTGCCCTGAAACCCAGCTCACGTCGTCAGCCCGCAGCCAGCCCGATTGCAACCACGGGTGGTCATGGCCTTGCACCACATGCAGCGTGTTGTGCAACAGGTCTTTGTGCGCCACGTACCAGGGCCGGTGCTCTGAAGCGTGGCCACCGCGGGCTGCGCTGTCATGGCCGGCCACGCCACCGATGCCCAAGCCCTGGCGCTGGCCCAGCGTGTAAAAGCTCAGGCCCACATGGTGGCCCCGTGTTTGGCCTTGTTCGTCCACCATCGGTCCCGGCTCGTGGCTCAGGTAGCGGTTCAGGAATTCGCGAAAAGGCCTTTCGCCGATGAAACAGATGCCGGTGCTGTCTTTTTTCTTTGCATTCGGCAGGCCGATGTCCTGCGCGATGCGCCGCACGTCGGTTTTGTGCAGTTCACCCACCGGGAACAGCGTGCGCGACAGTTGCGCCTGGTTCAGCCGGTGCAAAAAATAGCTCTGGTCTTTGGCCGGGTCCAGGCCTTTGAGCAGTTCAAAACAACCCGCTCGTTCACGCACACGGGCATAGTGGCCGGTGGCGATGCACTCGGCACCCAGCCGCACCGCGTGGTCCAAAAAGGCCTTGAACTTGATCTCGGCATTGCACAGCACGTCGGGGTTGGGCGTGCGGCCCGCTTCGTATTCGCGCAGGAACTCGGCGAACACGCGGTTTTTGTATTCAGCCGCAAAGTTGACATGTTCGATGTCGATGCCGATCACATCGGCCACCGCTGCCGCGTCCACAAAGTCGATGTTGGACGAACAGTAAACCGTGTGATCGACACCCGAACCGGACGGACGGTCGTCGTCCTCCCAGTTTTTCATGAAGATGCCAACCACCTCATGGCCCTGCTGCTTCAGCAGCCAGGCCGTGACTGCCGAGTCAACCCCGCCCGAAAGCCCCACCACCACACGCTTGTGCACCATGGCCGCATTATTTCAGCGCCCTGCTGCCGGTGCAGCCAGCGGCTGTCAGCCGGTCAGCAGGTCAGCATCTGCGACCGGGTGCGGATCAACTCCCGTGCCCGGTTCATCGCGTACTGGATGGCCTGGTCGGCCGAAGGCCAGCGGTAGCCGCAGGCCAGGCTGTCATCACGAAAGGCTTCGCGCGGCCGAGCAACCGAAGCCGCCTGCAAGCCCTGCACACGGCTGACCACCAGCGCCGCGATGTAGCCCTCACCTTTGGGCGCTTCCAGTGCACCCACAAAAACACGGTAGTCACCCACCTGGCATTCGTCGAACTGCATATCAGACTTCCTGAGGCTTGCGCCTCTCCCTTGGTAGGGGTCGAATGATGGACGCGACGAATGACAGTGAACATCCCCCTGGGGAGGGTACAGGTCATCAAAGTGGATGAAGGCAGGCAGGCACGGCGGTGGCCGCTGTTATCGCGTGCAGGGCACCGAACCGGCGCCTACAGCGGCATCTACTGCGGCGCCTACAACGGCCGCGTGCTGGCCCGCGCCAGATAAAACCATTCGTGGCCCGGCTGCGCGTTCACATCGGGGAACACGATGTAGCCGGGGTGAGGGGCACGCAGTTCGCTGCCATCGGCGCGCACGGCCATCAGCTCACCCACCGCCAAGGGCGTAAAGCTGACCCAGGGTTTGATGAAACGGTCGGCTTCGGCGTGACGGTCCACCACCTCGACCAGGCTCAGGCATTCAGCAGGCTGTGTGGGTGCGGCCAAAGGCAGATCGGCCAGGCCCAGCAGTGCCAGGGTCTGGCAGATGGCGTGGTAGGCCACGTCAGCGCCGGCGGGGTCTTCATGCTGGCCGCATTCCAGCGTCACCGCGTAACCACCCTGGCTGCGCATGTACTCGGTGGTGCCCACGCCGTAACCCGGGTCTTCGTGTGCAGCGCCCGGAGTCAGGCCCTGCGTCTTGCGCCGCGCCACGCCAGCGGCGTACACATCCATCCAGCCGTCCACCACACGGTGCACGCCCGCTATTGCCGAAAGATGCGCAGCCAGCCGCGCTTCGGCCTGCGCGTGCACAAAGGGTTCAAGTTCACCCCGGTTGTCGGCCGGGCCGCGCAGCACAAAAGGCGCACCGGGGCTGCGAAAGCTGTGCAGGTCCAGCAGCACGTCGTGGGCGGCCAGCAGCGGGCACAGCACATTGGCAATGCGGTCCTCAAAGTCTTGCGGCGTGGCCGTGGGCTGCAGCCGGCGGTTCAGGTTGCGGTCGCCGCTGCGCCGCATCTGGTTGTAGGCCAGTGGGTTGCACACGGGCACGAAGGTCACGCAGCCGTGGGTGATCTCGATCTCGCCATGGTCAATCTGGTTCAACACCTGGCGGATGCCCTGAGTGCCCGCTGTTTCATTGCCGTGCACGGCGCCGGTGACGATGAGCCGCGGGCCTTTGCGCAGGCCGTCGATGCGGTGGCTGCGCAGGTTGTGGTTGCTGATCATGAACGGGGCCCTGCCGCTGTACCTGCCGC
>JANNMQ010000549.1:0-4463 GCA_031398045.1 Rubrivivax sp. | reverse complement strand
CGCCTTCATCCTCATCGTCACGGGCGTCGGTTCCTGGCGGCTGATGCTGTCGGTGGTGCTGGGCACCGCCGCGATGGCTTCGGTGTTCAACGCCATAGGCTCCAGCACCAATCCGATGTTTGCCGTGCCATTCTGGTGGCACATGGTGGCAGGTGGCTGGGCCTTTGCGACGGTCTTCATGGTCACCGACCCGGTGACGGCGCCCTACTCCAACATCGGCCGCTGGGTCTACGGCTTGTCCATCGGCGCAATGATCGTGCTCATCCGCGTCGTCAACCCGGCCTACCCCGAGTCGGTGATGCTGGTGATCCTCTTCATGAACGTGGTCGCGCCTTTCATCGACTACGTGACGGTGAAAGCCAACCAACGTCGAAGGGCCAGGCGCCGTGCCCAGACTTGACTCCACCCGCTACACGATCCTCTTCGCCACCGGCGTCAGCATCGTCTGTGCGCTGCTGGTGGCCACCGCCGCGGTGGGCCTGCGCGACCGCCAAGAGGTCAACGCGCTGCTCTACAAGCAAAAGAACGTGCTGCTCGCGGCCAACCTGCTCAAGCCCGGCGTCAGTGCCTCGGCCGCCGAGGTGCAGGCCCTGTTCGACCAGCGCATCCGCGTGCGCGCGGTCGATCTGCAGGCCGGGCAGCTCGTGCCCGAAGACAAATTCGATGCAAAGGGCTACGACCAGCGCAAGGCGCGCAGCGATCCGGCACTCTCGCGCGCCGTCGCGGCCAACGACGCGCAGGTGGCCCGCGTGCCCAAGCTCGGCACCGTCTACCAGGTGATGGCCGCCGAGGGTGTGGTCGAACAGGTGGTGCTGCCCATTGAAGGCATGGGCATGTGGGGCACGGTGTACGGCTTCATGTCGTTCGACCGCGACGGCAACACCGTGCGCGGCCTGACCTTCTACGAGCAGAAGGAAACGCCGGGCTTGGGCGGCGAGATCGCCAACCCGAAGTGGCAGGCGCTGTGGGTCGGCCGCAAGGCCTTCGACGCCAACTGGTCGCCACAACTGATGGTCATCAAGGGCCGGGCCGGCCCGCCCGAGAAGGATCCGCATCGGGTGGACGGGCTGTCCGGCTCCACCATCACCAGCAACGGCATCACGCATGTGCTGCGCTTCTGGCTGTCGGCCGACGGCTACGCGCCCTACCTCAAGACCGTGCAGAACGCCAAGACAGGAGCCCCCTCATGAGCGGTTCGGCCACGTGGATGGGCAAGAGGGAGCGGGCCGCGCTGCTTGACCCGGTGATCACCGTCAACCCGATCGCCGTGCAGGTGCTGGGCATCTGCTCGGCACTGGCCGTCACCACGCGCATGGACAAGGCGCTGGTGATGGGCATCGGCGTCACGCTGGTCACGGCGCTGGCCAACCTGGCCGTGAGCCTGGTGCGCAACCACACGCCGGGCAGCATCCGCATCATCGTGCAGCTGGCCATCATCGCCTCGCTGGTGATCGTGGTCGACCAGGTGCTCAAGGCCTTCTTGTACGAACTGTCGCTGGAGCTCTCGGTGTTCGTCGGCCTGATCATCACCAACTGCATCGTGATGGGCCGCGCCGAGGGCTTCGCGATGCAGAACCCGCCCTGGATCAGCCTGCTCGATGGCCTGGGCAACGGCCTGGGCTACGCATTGATCCTGCTGATGGTGGGCTTCGTGCGCGAGCTCACCGGCGCCGGCACGCTGTTCGGCGTTGAGGTGCTGCCGTTGACCAAGGACGGCGGCTGGTACGAACCCAACGGGCTGATGCTGCTGGCGCCTTCGGGCCTGTTTCTTATCGCGCTCATCATCTGGGGCCTGCGCACCTGGAAACCCGAGCTGCAGGAAAAAGACTAGCCTCATGGAGCACTACCTCAACATCGCCATCCGCTCCATCTTCCTGGAGAACATGGCGCTGGCCTTCTTCCTGGGCATGTGCTCTTTCCTGGCCTGCAGCAAGAAGGTCGAGACCGCCATCGGCCTGGGCGCCGCGGTGGTCTTCGTGCAGGTGCTGACGGTACCGCTGAACAACCTCATCCTGGTGCACCTGCTTGCCGAGGGCGCGCTCGCAGGGCTGCATCCTTCGCTGGCCAAGGTCGACCTCAGCTTCCTGGCTTTCATCCTCTTCATCGGCACCATTGCGGCAGCCACCCAGGTGGTCGAGATGGCGGTCGAGCGCTTCTTGCCCGGCCTGTACACCACGCTTGGTGTGTTCCTGCCGCTGATCGCCGTCAACTGCGTGATCATGGGCGGCTCGCTCTTCATGCAGGAGCGCAACTACGCCTTCGGCGAGAGCGTGGTCTTCGGCTTCGGCTCGGGCCTGGGCTTCATGATCGCCATCGTTGCCATCGCCGCCATCCGCGAGAAGATGGATTACTCGGACGTGCCGGCCGGTCTGCGCGGCCTGGGCATCACCTTCGTCACCGCCGGGCTGATGTCGGTGGCGTTCATGGTGTTCTCGGGCATCCAGCTGTGAGGGCACGAAGATGAGCGAGATCGTCGCCGGCGTCGTGATGTTTACGGCCGTCGTACTGGGGCTGGTCGGCGTGCTGCTGATCACGCGACGCCAGCTTGTTCAATCGGGCGAAGTCACCCTGACCATCAACGACGACCCGGCCAAGGCACTCAAGGTGGCCGCCGGCAACACGCTGCTGGGCACCTTGTCGGAGCACAAGATCTTCATCCCCTCGGCCTGCGGCGGCAAGGGCGCCTGCGGCGTGTGCGAGGTCATCGTCAAGTCGGGCGGCGGCGCGTTGCTGCCCACCGAGACCGGCTTCATCAGCCGCGGCGAGGCCAAGCGCGGCTGCCGCCTGGCCTGCCAGGTCAAGGTCAAAGGCGACATGGCCATCGAGATCGCACCCGAAGTCTTCAACGTGCGCAAGTGGCGCTGCACCGTCATCAGCAACCGTAACGTGGCCACCTTCATCAAAGAGCTGAAGCTGGCGCTGCCACCAGGCGAAGCAGTGCCGTTTCGCGCCGGTGGTTACATGCAACTGGAATGCCCGCCGCACCGCATCGATTTCAAGACCTTTGACATCGAGCCTCCGTACCGCGAAGACTGGGACAAGTTCGACCTCTGGCGCTTCAAGTCGGTGTTGACTGAACCCATAGAACGCGCTTACTCGATGGCCAACTTTCCGCTCGAGAAGGGCGAGTTGCTGTTCACCATCCGCATCGCGTTCCCGCCCGGCTACAAGACCGACATCCCGCCCGGGATCATGAGCTCCTACACCTTCAATCTGAAGCCAGGCGACGAGATCACGGTGTCGGGGCCCTTCGGCGAGTTCTTCGCACGCGACACCAACAAGGAGATGTGCTTCATCGGCGGCGGCGCCGGTATGGCGCCGATGCGCTCGCACATCTTCGATCAGCTCAAGCGCCTGAAGAGCCCGCGCAAGATGACGTTCTGGTACGGCGCGCGCAGCTTGAAGGAAGCCTTCTACGTCGAAGAGTTCGAAGCCCTGGCCGCTGCCAACCCCAACTTCAGCTGGCACCTGGCGCTGTCAGAACCGCTGCCTGAAGACCACTGGACCGGCGCCACCGGTTTCATTCACAACGTGCTGCGTGACCAGTACCTCAGCCGGCACCCGGCACCCGAGGACATCGAGTACTACATGTGCGGCCCCGGTGTCATGAACAAGGCCGTCATCGACATGCTGCTGTCGCTGGGCGTCGACCGCGAAAACATCATGCTCGACGACTTTGGTTGATGTGCGCGTTGCAACCACCCACCCAGGGACCCGACCCATGACCCCCATCCTGATCGAAGACGTGGTGCGCGACCGTGGCACCGACGAGCTGTTTTCAGTGCCTGCATCGGCCACCGTGGCTGATGCCGTGCTGGAGATGGTGCAGCGCGACATCGGTGCCGTGCTGGTGATGACTGAAGACCAGCTCGTCGCCGGCATCTTCACCGAGCGCGACCTGCTCAAGCGTGTGGTGCATGCCGGGCTGGACACCAAGAGCACCCCGTTGTCGCTGGTGATGACACGCGAAGTGTGTTTCGTGACGCCGGGCACGACGCTTGAATCGGCGATGGCGCTGATGCACATGCGGCACCACCGCCATCTGCTGGTCATCGACGGCCCCGTGGTGCACGGCCTGGTGTCGATGCGCGACCTGGTTTACCAGATGGTGCGCCGCGGCCAGGACTGGGCTCGAGCTGCGCTGGGTGCGGACAGCGCCCCGGCCTCCGGTGCACAAGGCACCCCCACTGCAACATCCAACCCGTGAGCCTTCGATGCACACAGCTTCATCACCCTTCCACACCCAACCCGTCAGTCGACGCACTGCGCTGGCTGGCAGCATGGGCGCCTCTCTGGGCGTATTTGCACTGCTGGCAACGGGTTGCGGCCCGCGGCCGTCGCTGTTGGGCAACTCCGAACGCGGGCTGCACACCTTCATCGGCACCAGCATGGGGTCGAGCTACACGGTCAAACTCGTCGCGCAAGGCTTGTCAGAGGCCGGCCTGGCGGCGGCACAGCAAGCG
>JANNMQ010000506.1:0-2897 GCA_031398045.1 Rubrivivax sp. | reverse complement strand
CGGGCTGGCCAGGCTGGCGTCGCCCCACTGGTGCACGTGATAACGCAGGCCCCGGATGTCCACAAAGCTGCTGCTCGCGTGGCGCAGGGGCTGGTAGGGCATCACGCCAGACGGGTTGCTTGTGCTTGCCGAGAGGGGGCTGGCGGGGTGGGTGTTGGTGGCTTCGGGCATAGGCCTGCACTGTAGGCCAGTGTGGGTGCCCACGTGGGTGCCTGCATGGGTGCCTGTGCCGATGCTCTGCCCAAGCGGACCACGCACAATGTGTGCATGCAATCCACCCACACCTTCAGGGCCGCAGCACCCGCTGACGTGCCGGCCATCGTCGGCCTCATCCAGGAACTGGCGGCCTTTGAAAACTTCAGCCATCTGCTGCAGGTGACGCCCCAAAGCCTGCAGCAACATTTGTTCGGCGCCAGGCCGGTGGCCGAAGCATTGGTGGTGGACGTGCAAGGCAGCGTGGTGGCCTTTGCACTTTTCTTCACCAACTTCTCAACCTTCCTGGGCCAGCCGGGCCTGTACCTGGAAGACCTGTACGTGCAACCTGCGCATCGCCGCAGCGGCATCGGCCGCGCCTTGTTGCAGCGGCTGGCCGCTTTGGCCGTGCAGCGCGACTACGGCCGCTTTGAATGGAGCGTGCTGGACTGGAACCACAACGCGATTGGCTTTTATCAAAGCATGGGCGCCGCGGTGCTGGACGACTGGCGCATCTGTCGCGTCACCGGTGCGCAGTTGCAGGCGTTGGCATCGTCGAATTGAAGGCTTGGCCGCCACAGCTTGGCAGCCAGAGCTGGTTGAGGCCAAGGCTGCGCCAATCCTTCTCCGCCCGGGTGTGGTGCCGCCCGTGCGCAGCCGTAACGCTTTGTTGCCAAATGCACCTTGTGCTTGAAAGGTGTGCCGTCTTGGGTGCAGAGTGGGCTGTGACCGTGATGTCTGCACAGGCACCAGGCTGGCAGGCCTTCGAATCGGGGATTTCGAGTGCTGGGGGGTCTGACCAGAATCGTCGGATCGACCTGCGACTGGTTCGTGGTCAGGCTGTAAAAACCGACAAGACCTATAAACGTGGATACCGACACAACCAACGTGCTGCTGGGCCGGCGTGTAAAGACCGTGCGGCGCACCACGATGTCGGGCGGTACACCGTTGGACGCCGCCTACACCGCGTTGAACCAAGTGGTTGCGCTGCTGGGCATCATGCTTTTGTTGCCGCTGTTGGCATTCATCGCCATTCGTATCTGGCGGGTTGACGGTGCGCCGTTGACCTTTGCCCACTACCGCGTGGGTTTGCGCGGCCGTCAATTCAGGTGTTTCAAATTTCGCACCATGGTGCGCAACTCGGCCGAAGTGCTGGACCACTTGCTGCAAAGCAACGAGGCCGCGTGCGCCGAATGGGCACGTGACCACAAGTTGCGCCATGACCCGCGCGTGACGCGCATCGGTGAGTTTTTGCGCATAACCAGTCTCGATGAATTGCCGCAGCTCTTTAACATCTTGCGCGGTGAAATGCACTTTGTGGGCCCACGCCCGGTGACGGTCTATGAACTCAAGCGCTACGGCTTGCGCAAGCGGCACTACATGTCGGTGAAGCCCGGTCTCACGGGCTTGTGGCAGGTAAGCGGGCGCAACAACACCACGTACGCCGAACGCGTGGAATTCGACTCTGACTATGTAGAGCGGCGCAGCCCGTTTTTTGATTCTTGGATTCTGGTCCGCACGGTGAAGGTGGTGATCACCCGCGATGGTGCCCACTGAACCGTCGTCTTGCGCGGTGGTGCGCTGCGTCGCTCAAGCAGAACCCCATCATCAAGGCAGCGGCATGGGTGGCAGGTCGGCCTGGGGCGCTGGTGGTTGCAGGCAAGGGCATCTTGTCTTGAAGGGCGTCAACAGGTAGCAACCGTGGTTCAGCGCGTGGTTTTTAATGGTCGGTTCCTGACCCAGGTGCAAACCGGGGTGCAGCGTTATGGCGCTGAAACATTGCGGGCTTTGGATGGCCTGTTGGCTGCAGACGCCGGGCTGCGCGGCCAGTTGGACTGTGTGCTGGCCGTGCCAGCGGGCAGGCCACTGCAGCCGCTGCCGCTGCGCCACATCCGCACGGTGCCAGTGCCTGGTGGCAGCGGCCATCTGTGGGAACAATGGGCGCTGTGGCGTTTTGCACGCGGCACCTACCTGGTCAACTTCAACTACTCCGGGCCGCTGCTCAAGCGCAGGCAGTTGGTGACGGTGCACGACGCCACGGTGAAGGTCATGCCCGACTCCTTCGCCCGCAGTTATCGCTGGGTGCACAACGCAATGGTGGCCGTGCTGGGCCGCACGGCGCAAGACGTGATGACGGTGTCGGCCTTTTCGCGCGACGAGCTGTTGCGCTGTTTTGGCCTGCAGCGGCAAGACATCATCGTGGGCCGCGAAGGGGGTGAACACGCGGTAATGGCGGCCGACGATGCCGCGGTGCTGCGCCGCCACGGCCTGCGCGCGGGCCAGTTCATCTTGGGTGTGGGCAGCGTCAAGCCGAACAAAAACTACGCCCTGCTGGGCCGTGCCATGGGCCTGTTGCCCAACTACCCCTGGCCGGTGGCGATTGCTGGCGCCAAAGACATCGGCATCTTCAACAACAGCGCCGTGTTACCCGACAGCTTCCGCTTCCTGGGTTTTGTGCCCGATGCCGATCTCAGCGCGCTGTACCGGCATGCGGCCTGGTTTGTATTTCCGTCGCTGTATGAAGGTTTTGGCCTGCCGGCCATTGAAGCCATGGCACACGGCTGCCCGGTGCTGGCAGCGCGTGCGGCCTCTAGTCCCGAAGTGTGTGGCGACGCAGCGCTGTACTTTGACCCCCATAACCCCGCAGACCTGGCCGGCGCGCTGCAGCGTGTGCTGGACGAACCCGGGTTGCGGCAAGCCCTGGC
>JANNMQ010000493.1:0-5915 GCA_031398045.1 Rubrivivax sp. | reverse complement strand
ACCTTGGCGCACTGCTGGTTCACTATTCAACCGACTATGTATTCGACGGCGAGAAGAAGCTTCCTTACGTCGAGGCCGACGCGGTCAATCCGCTGAGCGTCTACGGCAGGACCAAGCTGCAAGGCGAGCGCGCGGTTCAGGCTGCGGGTTGCGACCATCTCATCTTGCGCACCAGCTGGGTGTACGCGGCACGTGGCGGCAACTTTGCCCGCACCATGTTGCGTCTGGCGGCCGAGCGCGACACGTTGAACGTTATCAGCGACCAGATCGGGGCGCCCACCGGTGCCGATCTGCTGGCCGACATCACCGCCCACGCCGTGCGCCACCTGCAGGGCGACCCCAGCGTGTGCGGCACCTACCACTGCGCCGCGGCCGGCTTCACCAGCTGGCACGGCTACGCCCAACACGTGATCAGCCACGCGCTGGCGTTGGGCCGCCCGTTGAAGGCCAGCGCCGAAGCCGTGAAAGCCATCAGCACCAGCGAGTACCCTACACCGGCGCGGCGGCCGCTGAATTCGCGGCTGGATTGCAGCAAGCTGCAGCACACCTTCGGCCTGCACCTGCCGACCTGGCAGACGGGCGTCGACCGCATGCTGGACGAAGTGCTCGGCGCCTGAAACGCGCACCGTGCGAGCCCCACACCGTCGGCCTCTGCAGCCACAAAGCCAACCAGAAAGCCCAACCGCATGAACACCGCACGCAAAGGCATCATCCTGGCCGGAGGCTCGGGCACCCGGCTGCATCCGGCCACCTTGGCCATCAGCAAACAACTGCTGCCGGTGTACGACAAGCCCATGGTGTACTACCCGCTCAGCACGCTGATGCTGGCCGGCATACGCGACGTGCTGGTCATCAGCACACCGCAAGACACACCCCGCTTTGAATCCTTGTTGGGTGATGGCAGCCGGTGGGGCATGAACCTGAGCTACTGCGTGCAGCCCAGCCCCGACGGCCTGGCGCAGGCTTTTATCCTGGGCCGGCGCTTTGTGGGCGGCACACCCAGCGCGCTGGTGCTGGGCGACAACATCTTCTACGGCCACGACTTTGCACCGCTGCTGGCGCGCGCCCACACACGCAGCCGCGGGTCGACGGTGTTTGCCTATCACGTGCACGACCCCGAGCGCTACGGCGTGGTGGCCTTTGACGACCAGCAGCGTGCCATCAGCATCGAAGAAAAACCCAAACAGCCCAAGAGCAACTACGCCGTCACGGGCCTGTACTTTTACGACGAACAGGTGTGCGACATCGCGGCGCACATCAAACCCAGCGCGCGCGGTGAACTGGAGATCACCGAAGTGAACGCGCAGTACCTGCGCCAGGCCCAACTGAACGTGGAAGTGATGGGCCGCGGTTATGCCTGGCTCGACACCGGCACCCACGACAGCTTGTTGGAGGCCGGCCAATTCATCGCCACGCTGGAAAAGCGACAGGGCCTGAAAGTGGCCTGCCCTGAAGAAATTGCTTACCGCGCTGGCTGGATCAACGCGCGTGAACTGCAGGTGCTGGCCGAGCCGCTGCTGAAAAACGCCTATGGCCAGTACTTGCTGCAGGTGCTGAAAGACCAAGTGTTCTAACCATGAAACTGCACTCCACATCACTTCCTGGCGTGCTGGTTGTTAAACCCGCGGTGTTTGGCGATGAACGCGGCTGGTTCATGGAAAGCTTCAACGAAGCCCGCTTCAACAACGCTGTGCAGGCGCTGGGCCTGCCGCCACCGCCCAGGTTTGTGCAAGACAACCACAGCTGCAGCCAGGCGGGTGTATTGCGCGGCTTGCATTACCAATTGCCGCCACATGCCCAGGGCAAGCTGGTGCGCGTGGTGCAAGGTGCAGCTTTTGACGTGGCAGTGGACATTACCCCTGGATCGCCCCGCTTCGGGCAGTGGTTTGGCCTGGAACTGAGCGCCAGCAACCAGCGCCAGCTGTGGATACCACCGGGCTTTGCGCACGGTTTTCTGGCGCTGCAGGACAACACCCACTTTCTGTACAAGACCACGGACGTCTACGCCCGCGACTGCGAACGCAGCATCCGCTATGACGACCCGGCCATTGGCATCCAATGGCCCGCCGTGCAGGGTGTGCCGGCAGCGCTGGTGGCCTCGAAAGACGCTGCTGCGCCCTTGCTGGCGCAGGCTGATTTGTCAGCGCGTTAGTAAGTTAAATGGGTTAGGGAGCCCGTCAGTCCAGCCCCACGCCGTCGTAAATCTCACCCCAGGGAATTTCCAGCCCCAAACTCTTCAGTTGCAGCGCCGTGCCGCGTGCCCAGGGCAACAGCGGCTGCCATTCACCTTCAGGTGTGTCGCGGTGGCAGGACCAGGCTTGTTGCTCTTGACTGTTGACCAGCACGATGTGCTGCAGGCCTGACAGTTGGCGGTAAGCCTTGAGTTTGTCGCCCTTGTCGAAAACCTGTGTGGACGGTGAAAGTACCTCCAGCACCAGGCGGGCTTCGGTCAGTTCCAAAGTGTGCGCCGGGTCCTCAGTGGGTGTGCAGTGCACCAGCACATCAGGGTAGAACATGGCTTCTGCGACTGTTACCCGCAGGCGCATCTCGGAAGACAAGACTTCGCATGGCGAACCTTTCAAGCGCGTGTGAAAGGCCATGGTTGCATTGCGGATGACGCGTGAGTGTGTCTGACTTCCGCCAGCCATGCCGCGCGCAGGTTCCCCTTGGATGGCGTACACCACGCCCTTTAAATATTCATGCTTGTACCGGCTGGCCTGTTCCAGCACCAAGTAGTCTTCCATCTCGATATAAGCGACAGCTTTTTCCGGGGCGCCCATGGCATTTATCCTATACAAAGCATCAATCAGCGCAACATCTTGCCATCAAGGCCAGCACCAAGCGAAAAAAAACCGCAGCCGAGGCTGCGGTTTTTGCCGGGCAGAGGGCTAAAAAATTAGCCTGCAGCGCGGATGTTTGAAGCCTGCGGGCCTTTTTGGCCTTGTTTGACTTCAAATTCAACTTTCTGGTTCTCAGCCAGGCTGCGGAAGCCGCCGGTGCTTTGAATCTCGCTGAAGTGAGCGAAGAGGTCTTTACCACCACCGTCGGGGGTGATGAAGCCGAAGCCCTTGCCGTCGTCGAACCACTTCACGGTGCCAGTTTGCGTTGTCATGTCAAAAATCCTTTCACGGTTGCTGCGCAGCACATGCTGTCGCAGTGCAGATGCGGCCAAGAAAATCACCGATCTAAGGAATCCACCGTAAACCAGGCGTCTTGCTGGGGCCGATCAGAAACCGTCAAACAAATGGTCTTGCTCAAATCTACCCGTGGACTGTAACCCGAAATCACAGCCTGGCGCTGGAGGGATGGGCCTGAAACCAACGGTAAGCATCAGACAGGCCTGCTTCAAGCCCTATGCGGGCCTGCCAACCCAACGCCTGGATGCGCGACACGTCCATCAGTTTGCGCGGCGCGCCGTCAGGCTTGGTGGCGTCCCAAACCAGCCGGCCCTGGTAGCCCGTGACCTTGGCGATCGTCTGCGCCAGTTCACGGATGGTGCAGTCCACGCCGGTGCCCACATTGATGTGACTGAGCATGGGTTCTGTGTGCTGCCGGTACTGGGCCTGCGGCAAGTTCATCACATGCACGCTGGCGGCGGCCATGTCGTCGACATGCAGAAATTCGCGCTTGGGCGTGCCGCTGCCCCAAATCGCCACCTCGGGCGCGTGTGAAAGCGTTGCTTCATGAAAACGCCGCAACAAGGCCGGTATGACGTGAGAGTTTTCGGGGTGGTAGTTGTCGCCCGGCCCGTAGAGGTTCGTGGGCATCACGCTGCGGTAGTCGCGCCCGTACTGGCGGTTGTAGCTTTCACACAGCTTGATGCCGGCTATCTTGGCAATGGCATACGGTTCATTCGTGGCTTCCAGCGTGCCCGTGAGCAAGGCGTCTTCGCGCATCGGCTGCGGCGCCAGACGCGGGTAGATGCAGCTGCTGCCCAGGAACAACAAGCGCTGCACGCCCGTGGCGTGCGCGGCCTGTATAACGTTGGCCTGCATCATCAAGTTGTCGTACAGGAACTCTGCCGGGTAGGTGTTGTTGGCGTGGATACCGCCCACCTTGGCCGCGGCCAGCACCACGTGGTTGATGCGTTGCACGGCAAAGAAGCGGTGCACCGCCGCCTGGTCCTTCAGGTCCAGCTCGGCATGGGTGGCCGTGACCAGGTCGGTGTGGCCCAGGCTTTGCAAATGCCGCACGATGGCTGAGCCCACCATGCCACGGTGGCCGGCGACGAAGATGCGGGCTGGCCCGTCTTGACTGTCCTGCCGGTCAACCGCGGGCATCACTTCGGTGGACAGGCTCACCCGGCCTCCCGTGCCACTGAAACATCATGCCCATGCGCGCGCAGCAGTGCCATGCGTTGCGCCACTTTCAAGTCGTTGGCCACCATCTCGGCGCACATGGCTTGCGCAGTGATTTCGGGCGTCCAGCCCAGCACAGTCTTGGCCTTGGTGGGGTCGCCCAGCAGCGTTTCCACCTCGGCCGGGCGGAAGTAGCGCGGGTCGATGGCAAGCACACAGTCACCCACCTTCAGGGCTGGCGCTTTGTCGCCGCTGATGGTGGCCACCCAGGCCTTTTCGTCCACCCCCTGCCCCTCAAAGCGCAGCGTCAGACCGAGCTCAGCCGCCGTCCACTGCACAAACTGGCGCACCGAGTACTGCACGCCGGTGGCAATAACAAAGTCCTCAGCGGTCTGCTGCTGCAGCATCATCCACTGCATGCGTACGTAGTCTTTGGCGTGGCCCCAGTCGCGCAGCGAATCCATGTTGCCCATGTACAGGCATTTCTCAAGCCCTTGCGCAATATTGGCCAGGCCGCGTGTGACCTTTCGTGTGACGAAGGTTTCGCCACGGCGCGGGCTTTCGTGGTTGAACAAGATGCCGTTGCAGGCATACATGCCGTAGGCCTCGCGGTAATTCACCGTGATCCAGTAGGCGTACATCTTGGCCACCGCATAGGGGCTGCGCGGGTGGAAGGGTGTGGTTTCGGTCTGCGGAATCTCCTGCACCAGACCGTACAGCTCTGACGTGCTGGCTTGGTAGAAACGCGTGGTCTTTTCCAGCCCCACGAAGCGAATAGCTTCCAGCAGACGCAGCGTGCCCAAAGCGTCCACGTCGGCGGTGTATTCCGGCGCTTCAAAACTGACCGCCACATGGCTTTGTGCGCCCAGGTTGTAAACCTCGTCGGGCCGCACCATGGACACGATGCGCGTCAGGTTGGAACTGTCGGCCAGGTCGCCGTAATGGAGCTTGAAGCGCTGGTGCTGCACGTGCGGGTCTTCGTAGATGTGGTCCACCCGCTGGGTGTTGAACTGCGAAGCGCGGCGTTTGATGCCGTGCACTTCGTAGCCTTTGGCAAGCAGAAATTCGGCCAGGTAGCTGCCGTCTTGGCCTGTAACGCCTGTGATGAGTGCTTTTTTCATGCGGCTCGTGTTGAGTGGGCTGCAAGAGCAAACCAGCAGCCGAAAAACTTCGGAAAGAATAAATACTGTAACCACAGAGGCCTGGGGCGGGTGGTGCGCGTAGCAGTCGAGCGGCCCACAGACGTGCGATCTACCGCAGCCGAGGGTCTACATTGGCTGGCACAAAGCTGCTTCATGCCGTCCGCTGCACGGGCCAGAGATCCGCGCCGCAGCGCCATGCCCAGACCCGCTTGAGAGGTCACGTTCCAGTAGCGGGCATTTGTCACAGTTTTACCCCCCTGAACGACGGGGCAGACGTTCAAGAAGACCGTTTTAGACTGTGGTCACAAGCCTCTTCTATCAGGTGCTCGCTCTCTGAGCTGCGGGCCCTTGCAAAACTGGCCTGTTTGAAACACCAAGAGTCCAGCACAGATGAGCTTAAAGCCTCTGGACTCAGGCTTTATTGCAAGTGTTGGGACCGTAAGCCGTGATTCGTACAGTCAAGCGAAAGGTCCTG
>JANNMQ010000414.1:0-2481 GCA_031398045.1 Rubrivivax sp. | reverse complement strand
CAACACGTGGCTGCCGGAATTTGCAGCGCTCGGTGCATTGGCGCCGCTGGACAAGCTGCTGACCGCCACGCCCGACGTGCCCGAGGCCGACTACTTTGCCGGCATCTGGGCCACCAACCGCATCGACCAGAAGCTCTACGGCCTGCCCTGGTATGTGGACACGCGGCTGCTCTTCTACCGCCGCGATCTGCTGGCGCAGGCCGGCCACCTGCAGGTGGCCACCACCTGGGCCGCGTGGCAACAACAGCTGCGTGACATCAAGCGACTGGTGGGCCCCACCAAGTTTTCGGTGCTGCTGCCGCTGAACGAATACGACCCGCTGGTGGCGCTGGCGCTGCAAAGTGACGAACCGCTGCTGCGTGACGGTGGCCGCTGGGGCAATTTCCGCGGCGACGGATTCAGGCGCACGCTGGACTTCTACCTGTCGATCTACCGCGAACAACTGGCGCCGCCAGCTTCCAGCAACGAAATCGCCAATGTCTGGAACGAGTTTGCGCGCGGTTACTTCAGTTTCTACATCACCGGGCCCTGGAACATCGGCGAATTCCGCCGCCGTCTGCCGGCTGCACAGCAAGATGCCTGGGCCACCGCGCCTTTGCCCGGCCCCACAGGCCCGGGTGCCAGCGTGGCCGGGGGCAGCAGCCTGGCGATCTTCAAACGATCAACCCGCCAGGCCGATGCCTGGGCGTTGGCCCGTTATCTGTCGCGCCCAGCGGTACAACAACAGTTTCGTGCCTTGACTGGCAACCTGCCACCCCGGCGCAGCGCCTGGGCTGAACCGGCTTTGATGGCCGACGTGCCCAGCCAGGCTTTCCGGCAGCAGCTGGAACATGTGCGCCCAGTGCCGCAAGTGCCGGAATGGGAACGCATAGCCACCGAACTGCGCCTGGTGCTGGAACAGGTTGTGCATGGCGACCTGCCCGCCCAGCAGATGCCTGCAGAACTGGACCGCCGCGCCGACCGCATCCTGGAAAAGCGCCGCTGGGTGCTGGCGCGTCAAGCCGCCTGATCGCCCGTGCAGACCGCCGTGAGCACGCGCCTTAACCATCACCGCCGCATCAACTGGGCGGCGTGGGCCTTTGTAGCCCCCGCATTGATTGCCATCGCGGTGTTTTTTGCTGTGCCGGTGGCAGCGGCGCTGCTGATGAGCTTGACCGATTTCGACATCTACGCTTTGGCCGATATCTCCAACCTGCGTTTTGTCGGCCTGGACAACTACAGCGCGTTGCTGCAACGGCCGCTGTTCTGGCAGGCACTGGGCAACACATTGATTTTTGTCGTGCTGGGTGTGCCGCTCAGCATCGCTGCGTCGTTAGGGGCTGCGCTGCTGTTGCATTCACGCCTGGCGCGTTTCCAGGGCTTTTTTCGCACCGCATTGTTCGCACCGGTGGTCACCACGCTGGTGGCGGTGGCTGTCGTGTGGCGCTATCTGTTTCACACACGTTACGGCTTCATCAACCACGCACTGTCGCAGATGGGTCTGGCGCCCATCGACTGGCTGGGCGACCCGCAATGGGCCATGCCCGCGATCGTGCTGCTCAGCGTGTGGAAAAACTTTGGCTACAACATGGTGATCCTGTTGGCCGGTTTGCAGGCCATACCCGAAGACTTGTATGAAGCCGCGCGGCTGGACGGTGCCAAGCGCTGGGCGCTGCTGCGCCACATCACGCTGCCCTGCCTGGCGCCGCTGCTGCTGGTGGTCAGCATCTTGACGATGGCCGGCCACTTCCAGTTGTTTGCAGAACCCTATGTGATGACGCAGGGCGGCCCGGCGCAGCGCACGGTGACGGTGCTCTACCTGATGTACGAAGAAGGCTTCAAGTGGTGGAGCCTGGGCTCGGCATCGGCGGTGGCTTTTCTGTTGTTTGTGATCATGTTTGCCATCACCATGTTGCAGTTGCACGTATCCAAACGGGCCGAGGCGGCGCGGTGAAGATCAACAGCGGTGCGCTGATGGTCAACGGTGCGTTGGCGCTGTTGTCGGCGCTGACGCTGTTCCCTTTGCTGTGGATGTTGTCGGCCAGTTTCATGGCCCCGGGTGAGGCCAGCACCTTCCCGCCGCCACTGCTGCCGGCGGCGCCCACGCTGGTGCACTACCAGGCGCTGTTTGGCACCCAAGGTTTAGGCCGCCAGGCACTGAACAGCCTGCTGGTCAGCGTGGCCGCCACGCTGCAGTCGCTGGCCTTCACGCTGACCGCAGGCTATGCCTTCGCGAAGCTGAAATTTGCCGGCCGTGAACGCATCTTTCGCATCTTGCTGGGTGCGATGGTGATACCGGGGCAAGTTGCCATGCTGCCGCTGTTTTTGATGCTCAAACACATGGGCTTGGTCAACACCTTTGCTGGCGCCCTGGTGCCCTGGCTGGCCAGCGTGTTCGGCATCTTCCTGGTGCGCCAGTACGCACAAAGCTTGCCCGGAGACCTGCTGGAAGCGGCGCGGCTGGACGGTGCCAGCGAAGGGCAGATCTTCTGGCGCATCGTG
>JANNMQ010000395.1:0-3959 GCA_031398045.1 Rubrivivax sp. | reverse complement strand
TGGTCCCGCCGACAGGAATCGAACCTGTATCTGGCGCTTAGGAGGCGCCCGTTCTATCCATTGAACTACGGCGAGCAGCGGGGGTGCGGTGAAACTCTGCGAACGTCACTTCGGCGTCACCAGGGATTTTCTCATGCCGGCGTCGGCCGGCGTTTCCTGCAGGCGCCAGACCCAGATCACGTCGAGCGAGTTTTCCAGCCCGCTTTGTGCACGCAAGGTGAAGCGCTGCGCAATGCGGTAGATCAGCTGCCAGGTGCCTGCTGCGGCATTGACGCCGCGTTCGTAACCCACGTACCAGCGGCGTGACAGTTGTTTGCCCAGCGTGATGACGGTTTCGCGCACCTCGCCGTCACCCTGGCGCAGTGAAATTTCATCAATGCCCAGGCTTTTCAGCAGTGCGTCGGTGGGCGCTTCGCCTTCACCCGACAGCAGCGCCACGGCCGCGCGCTGCAGCAGCGCGGTGTCGCTGCGGCCCAGGCCGTCAGGCGCGCGGCCCAGCACCAGCCACGACAGCTTGTCGGTGTCACTCATGTCGGGTTCAGCGTACAGGCGCACACGCGGTGACTGCGCCTGCCCAGCAATCAGCACGCCCACGCGGTTGTCGATGTTGGGGCGCAGCGCCAGCACGTCCAGCCGCGGGTTGTCAGCGGGGCCGGTGAAAGTGAGCACGCCGCGTTCGATTTCCAGCTTCTGGCCATAGGCCGCATAGGTGCCACCATCGGACCTGACGGCGCCGTTGACGGCCAGCCGTCCGCCGGGGTTGGTGATGCGGATGTCGCCGCGCAGCGTGCTGTCCAGGCCACGGCCGCGCACACGCAGTTTCTCGCCCATGTTCACGTCCATCACCAGCGCAAAGTTTCGCTTGCGTGGGGCGGCGGCGTCGGCGCGCACGTCGGTGGGGGTTTCGTCCACCTGGCCGCGCACCGTGACATCGCTGTCCAGCGACGGTGCATCGGCCGCGGTGGTGTCAAACAGACCTTCGTCGATGGTGAAGCGGCCGTCCAGCCGGCCTCCGTCGCGCTGCAGGTTCAGCGTTGCCTGGCCGCTGGTTATCAGCATGCGGTCCAGCCGGCCCAGCGCCCGAAAACGTTCGGCCTTCAGCTGCAGGCGCGCTGCGGGTTCATCGGCCCAGACGGCGTCGCCGGTGATGTCGATGCGGCCTTCGCCACCCTTCAGCGTGAAGCGTTCGATGCGCGCCGTTTCGCCTTCCAGCAAGATCGACACGTCGCCGTTGCTGACGTTCACACCCTGCAGCAGGTTGCGCACGCCGATGTTGTTGCCGCGCACCGCGCCGGTGTAGCGCGGTGCGCCCAAGGTGCCGCTCAGGGTGGCGGTGGACAGCATCTCGCCCGTTAGGCGCCAGCCTGCGGGCACCCAGGGTGCCCAGATGCCGATGTCGGCGGCGCGCGCGGTGATGCTGCCTTGCAGTGGTGATTCACGCCCCGGCCAGCGTTTGTCCGGCGTGCTGCGCAGCTGCACGGCACCGGTCAGTTCACCGACACCGCGACCTCGCACCACAGGGCTTATTTGCCACAGGCCGTCGTGGGCGCTCAGCACGACGCGCAACTCGGTCAGGCCCAGCAACTGCAGGCCATCGCTGCTGTCGATGTTCAGGTCACCGTCGGTGCGTTGCAGCACCAGGTCGGCGTCCATGCGTTCGGTGGCGCGAACGTCCAGACGGGCGCCCAGCTTCAGGTTGCCGCTCCAGCCCATGGTGGGCTGCAGCCGCGCCAGCATGGGCACCACGTCGAAAGCCTCCACTTCGGCGCGCAGCTGCAGGTGGGGCGTGTCGGGTCGCAGGTCCACCTGCACGTCGTCCCAGCGCAGCGCCAATGGTGCAGCGCTGGGTGGGCCCAGCAGCAAGCGTCCGGCTTCGGTTTTGAGGTTCAACAGCGTGCCGCCGGCCCCCACCTGCAGCTCAGCCTTCAAGTTGCGTGCTTCGGCCCAGGCTGCGGCGGGTGGTGCATCGGCTGCCTTGGCGTCCCAGCTGCTGACCAGCAGTTTTTCGATTTGGCCCCGCCACAAACCCGCGCCGCCGGCTTCGGGTAACCAGCTGCCCTGGGCTTGCAGCGTGGCCTGGGTGCCCTGGTTGGCCGGAGTGCGCAGCCCCAGCACCAGTGCCATCGCGGGGGAAAGGCCGGCGGGCAGGTGGGCGGTCAGGCTGATCTGATGGCTCTGCACGGTGCCGCGCACTTCGGCGCGCAGGCGGTCGGCCTTGAAGCTTGCCGCAGCGGCCGGGCCTGCGCGGGTGTCTGATGCTGCTGATGCTGCTGCTGTTCGCGACGGTGAGACGGCCGGTCTAACGGGCGCGGCTTGCGGCACCGTCTGCAGATCCGCCAGGTCGAGCTTCAGGTCCAACGGCCCGTTGCTGGCCGTGTCCAGGCGCCAGTCGGCCGTGCCCTGCTGCAGCAGGTAGCTGCCCACGCGCAGCTGTGCGGCGCTGGCCGTTCCTTCCGTGCGCAGCTGCGGCCAGCGGCCTTCGGCCGTCATGGTGGCGTTGACCTGGCCTTGTTGCGGCAGCCAGTCGGCCAATGCGGGGTGCAGCGCAACCCACGGCCCCAGCGCGGCCAGCTGCTCGGCCTTGAGTTCGGCGCGCCAGCGGTCATTCAGGCCCTCACCCAGCGGATCGCCGCGGCCGTCCACGGTCAGCAGGTTGCCGGCGGCGCGGATCTCGGCTTTCACGGTGGCGGGTGTGCTGCTCTTGCCGGGCTGGTAACCCAGCGTGATGTCGGCCGTCAAAGGCAGCCCGGCCAGCAGCGATTCGCGCACCTGCACCGTGCCGTTACCCGCCAGCCGCTGCACCAGTTCGGCGGCTGTCAGCTGCTGGGCGCCAGGCGGCAGCTGCAGGTCCAGTGTCCACTGTGCGGTCAGGCGGTGCGGGCCCTGGTGCCAGACGGTGTGGCGCTCACCCGGCCACCAGGGCAAGGGGTCGAAGTCTTTGACAGCGCCTTGGGTCTGTACGTGCCACTCGGGGCTGGCTGTCGGTTTTTGACTGCCGGCGCCGCTGATCTTGGCTGCGTTTGCGCCAGCGGGCTTGGCGGTGGCCACACGCAGCAGCGTGCCGGTGAATTCAGCACTGGCGCCACCCGTGCGCGCCTGCGCGCGTTTGATTTCCAGCCGACCGTCGCTGGCCACACCCGCCGTCGACAAGCGCACGGGCTGGGGCGCCTGGTCCAGCACACCTTCCAGGTCAAAGTCCCAGGCCAGCTGCAGCGGGGGTGGCGTGCTGGTTGCTACGGTGGCGGCCGCGGGGTCGGGTGAAGGCAGCCCCAGCAAGGTGGCGTTGAAGGGGCCACCCAGGCGCATGCCGGCGGCGCGGCTGTCCAGCCGCTGCGGCGCCAGGTTTTCCAGCTGGCTTTGCAGCTTCAGTTCATGGCCTTGCCACACCGCGCTGCCGGTCCAGCGGCCAGCTGGCCCTGCGGCGTCACCAAACAGCAATTCCAGCTGGTTGAAGTCCACACGCTGGCGCTGCGCCAGGCTGCCCACCACTTCTCCACGGACCTCGCGCAGGGGCAGCAGGCCACGGTCCCAGCGTCCGGGCTGGGCATTGCGCAGGTCCACCTGGGCGCTGATGGGCGCGTTTTGTGCGCGCGTGGTGATGTTGATGGTGCCCGACAGTGCCGTGCGCGGCGCCTCGGCCTGCAGGGCTTTCAGGTCCAGTTGTTGCGTCTGCAGCTGCAGCGTGTCGAGGGGCCAGTCTTCCAGCAAGCGCAGGCCGGCACGCAGGTCCACGGCCGGCGCTGTCGCTGCGGTGCGCGCTGTACCTGCAGCGCCTGCCGTGCTTGCGGTGGGCACACCCCGCAGCGTGCCCTGCAGCTGGATGCCTGCCAAGGGTCCCGCGGTGCGCAGTGCGGCGGCCCAGGGCGGTTGGTCGTTGTTGCTGGCAAACTCTTGTTTCAAAGGCTGCACAGTGGCCTGCAGGTCGACCACAAAGGGCCGCTGGTGGCCGATGCCGCCCT
>JANNMQ010000030.1:0-2423 GCA_031398045.1 Rubrivivax sp. | reverse complement strand
GCGCAAGACCTGCGTGGTGCGTATGAGCTGTTCATGCAACGCGACGCCGCTTACGTCTATCCGGTGGTGGCCTTTCACAGCTCACCCTGGCGCGGGATGACGATGCCGGCACCCGAGTCCCCGGGCCCGATGAAGTTCGTCTACCCTGAATACGAACTGGCACGCACCCAGGACCTGCCGCGCTGCTTTTTTGATGCCGGCCAGTTCTATTGGGGCAAAACCGGCTCGTGGACCAGCGGCCTGCGCATGCACAGCAACGGCCATGGCTTTGAGATGGAAGCCCACCGCGTGGTGGACATCGACACGCCGGCCGACTGGCGGCGTGCCGAGCTGATGGCGCAGGCGCTGTAGGGCCCCAACGCCGCGCTGATGCGCGGCAATGGACGGGTGGAAAAAACCGCCGTCATCGTTCCCCGGCTGCAGCGCAACGATGCTGACTGCACATTCTGGCTGAGCAGACCCATGGCCGAGCGCCTGGCCGCCGTTGAACAGCTCAGGCAAGACTGGGAAGCCCAGCAAGGGTCATCCGATGCTGAACCAAGACTTCAAAGAGTTTGCCGAGTGTCTGAACGCCGAGGGCGTTGAGTACCTGCTGGTAGGCGGCTACGCGCTGGCGGCGCATGGGCACCCTCGTTACACAGGTGACATCGATTTTTGGCTGCGACCTTACTCCGATCTGACCGACCTGTAGGCATAGGGCGCTGCTGACCCTGAGGCGCCTGATCGGTCAGACGACTGAAGTGCTGCGCAGCAGCCGCGCGTTGATCAACCTGCCCTGACCCCCGCTTTTCAACGCTTGCCCGCGCAGGGCGGCCGCTACGCTGGAGCCCAAACCCATGGAGCCCCAGCGATGAACGCCCCCACCCGGCCCGCCCACCTTGCCCGCCCCGGCGCTTTCACGCAATTGATGGCCGCGCCGGGCGCTGATGCCGACCCCGCCGGCCAGCCTTTCCAGCACCTGCAGTATTGCGTGCGCTGCTGCATACCGCAAACGCAGGAGGGTGTTGTCTTTGACGAACTCGGTGTCTGCCAGGCCTGCCAAAGCGCCGAGCAGAAGATCCACATCGACTGGACCGAACGCGAAAAGGTGCTGCGCGGCATCTTGGACAACGCCAAAGCCAAAGCCGGCAACAACTACGACTGCATCATCCCCATCAGCGGCGGTAAAGACAGCACCTTTCAGCTGCATGTGCTGACGCAGGTCTACGGCATGAAGCCGCTGGCCGTGACCTTCAGCCACAACTGGTTCAGTGAAACGGGTTGGTACAACCTGCAGAACTCGCTGGAGCAGTTCAACGTGGACCATGTGATGTTCACGCCCAACCGCCGGCTCGTGAACAAACTGGCGCGCCATTCACTGGAAGGCATCGGCGACAGCTGCTGGCACTGCCACGCCGGTGTGGGCGCTTTTCCGCTGCAGGCGGCGGTGCGTTTCAACATCCCGCTGCTCATTTGGGGTGAATCGATTGCCGAGAGTTCGGGGCGCGCCAGCTACCTGAACCCGGTGCGCAAGTTTGACCGCGACTACTTCACCAAAGTCAGCGCCAAGCTGCGGCCCGACCAGATGGTGCGCGACGACGGTGAAAACAGCGTTTCCTTGCGCGACCTGGAACCCTTCCAGGTGCCCAGCGCCGAAGACTGCGAACGTGTGGGGGTGCACGGCATCCACCTGGGCGACTACATCTTCTGGGACGACGAACGCCAGACCGAGTTTGTGCGTGACAACTACGCCTGGCGCGAAACGCAGGTGGAAGGCAGTTTCAAACGCTACAAGAGCGCCGAATGTGTGATGCCCGGCGTGCACGACCTGGCCTGTTATGTCAAACGCGGTTATGGAAGATCGACCTTTCACGCCAGCGTGGACGTGCGCGCCGGGCTGCTGAGCCGCGACGAGGCCTGGGAGCTGATCCGCGCCAACGACGGTGTGCGCCCTGAAGGCCTGGATTACTACCTGCAGATCACCGGTATGAGCGAAGCAGAGTTTTTCGCGACGCTGGAAAAACACCGGCGGCCGGAGCTGAAAAACACGGTGATTCCCATCTACCCCAAGCCGTCGAAGAACGAAGAAGAGTTGCTGCCTTACCCCCAGCAGCTGCAGCGCAAGTTCGGCACCACAGCGGTCTGAAGGCAGGCCGAGGCCGCCATCAACGGCATGGTCTCCTCGCTCGACCCCCATTCCGCCTATCTCGACGCCAAGTCCTTCCGCGACATGGACACCGACATGCGCGGCCAGTTCGGGGGCCTGGGCATCGAGGTGACGATGGAGGACGGCGTCCTCAAGGTCGCCAAGCCGATCCGCGACACGCCCGCCTCCAAGGCTGGCATCCTGACCGGAGACCTGATCCGCCAGATCGACGAGACCGAGGTCAAGGGTCTGAGCCTGACCCAGGCCGTCGAGAAGATGCGCGGGCTGATCAACACGC
>JANNMQ010000306.1:0-1531 GCA_031398045.1 Rubrivivax sp. | reverse complement strand
GCCAGCCCGCCCAGATCGAAGCCATGGTGCGGGCCTGCGAGGCCGAATTCGGCGCGCTCGACATCCTGGTCAACAACGCCGGCATTCAGCATGTGGCCAATGTCGAGGATTTCCCGATCGACCGCTGGGACGCCATCATCGCCATCAACTTGAGCAGCGCCTTCCACACCAGCCGGCTGGCCATCCCGCACATGCGCGCCCGCAACTGGGGCCGCATCATCAATGTGGCCAGCGCCCACGGCCTGGTGGCCAGCGCGGCGAAGAGCGCGTATGTGGCAGCCAAACACGGCATCGTGGGCTTCACCAAAAGCGCGGCGCTGGAACTGGCCACCACGGGTGTCACCGTCAACGCCATCTGCCCCGGCTGGGTGCTGACGCCGCTGGTGCAGAAGCAGATCGACGCCCGCGCCGCTGCTGGCAACATCAGCGGGGAGCAGGCACGCACCGAACTGCTGGGCGAGAAGCAGCCTTCGCTGCAGTTCACCACCCCCGAGCAACTGGGCGACCTGGCGCTGTTTTTGTGCTCACCCGGCGCCGACAACGTGCGCGGTGTGGCGTGGGCGGTGGACGGGGGCTGGACGGCGCAGTAGGGCCGCTGCACAGCCCCGTTCATTTCCTACTGGTGCGGTGCAGTGGCAGGCCCTGGCTGCTGCTGATAAAGGCGCGGCCGCTGCGCACTGGTCAGCGCGGCGCCATGCGCAGTGCACCATCCAGCCGGATGACTTCGCCGTTCAAATGCCCGTTACAGACGAGGTGCACGGCCAGTTCGGCAAACTCCTGCGGCTGGCCCAGGCGGGCCCGTTCACGCGCCACCGCTTCGCCCAAACCCGAGCCACCGCCGGTGACAATGGCGCTGTGTCCTGCCATCTGCATGGCACGCTCCTTGTTTCAGCTTTCGGCTGTGAAGCCCACGCGCTTGACCAGCGGGCCCCAGCGTTCGGTTTCAGCGCGGGCGCTGCGGGCCATTTCTTCTTGTGTGGAGCCCGGTGCCAGCAGGCCCACCACGGCCAGGCCGTCTATCACGCTCTTGTCGCGCAACGCGGCGTTGATGGCTGCGTTGGCAGCGGCCACCACGGCGGCCGGTGTCCTGGCTGGCGCGTAAAAGCCAAACCACTCTTCGGTGGTGAGCTCGGGAAAGCCCTGTTCTGCAAACGTGGCCACATCAGTGGCAAAAGGCAGGCGCTGCCGCCCGGAGGTGGCCAGCAAACGCAGCTTGCCGGCCTTGTGGTTGGCCAGGAAGTCGCCGGCTGGTGTGAACATGGCGGCCAGTTGGCCACCCACCACGTCGGTGATGCCTGGCACGCTGCCTCGGTAGGGAATGTGTTTCATGTCAGCACCTTGGCTCAGCCCCAGCAAAGCGCCCAGGAAGTGGGGCGTGCTGCCAGCGGCGGGCGAGCCGTAGTTGGCTTTCTCGGGGTTGGCTTTGGCCCAGGCCATGAAGCTCTTGACGTCTTTCACGCTGTCAGGCACCGCCGGCCCCACGGCCAGGCCGTGGTGCATCACCGAAGCAATCGACACCGGCACAAAGTCG
>JANNMQ010000163.1:0-1757 GCA_031398045.1 Rubrivivax sp. | reverse complement strand
AACGATGGCGTCCCAGGTGGGCACGCCGCGCCGGCGGTCTTGTTCGATCTGGTCGATCAGGATCACCGAGTTGCGCATGATCATGCCCATCAGCGCAATAACGCCCAGCAGCGCAACAAAGCCGAAAGGGCGGTTCAACAGCAACAGCGCCGCCGCCACGCCCGCAATGCCCAGCGGCCCGGTCAGGAACACCAGCACGGCGCGGCTGAAACTTTGCAATTGCAACATCAACAGCGTGAAGATCAGGAACAACATCACGGGTATGCCGGCCGCTATGGAGCCCTGCCCTTTGCTGCTTTCTTCAACTGCGCCTGCCACTTCAATGGCATAACCGGCCGGCATGAGCGCTGCCAGCGCCTGCATCTGCGGCCAGACAGCGGCCGACACGGTAGCGCCCTGCACCCCTTCGGTGACGTCACCCTGCACAGTGATGGCGTAATGCCGCCCTTCCCGCCACATCACGCCCGGTTCCCAGGCCAGTTGCACCTTCGCCACCTGGGACAGCGGAATAGACCGGCCACTGCCCGTGGGCAGGTAGGCGCTGCCCAGGTCGGTGATGGTCTGCCGTTCTTGCAGCGGCTGACGCAACACGATGTCCACCAGCTTGTCGCCTTCGCGGTACTGGCCGATGTTGCTGCCCGACAGCATGGTGCGTGAGGCCTGGGCAATCACCTGGCTGCTGACACCCAGCGCACGCGCCTTGTCCTGGTCCACCTCCAGGCGCATCACCTTCACAGCTTCGTTCCAGTTGTCGTTCACGCCCCGCATGCGGGTGTCAGAGCGCAAGATGTCTTTGGCCTGGTCGGCCCAATGCCGCACCTGGGTGGCGTCGATGCCCACCACCCGATACTGCACCGGGTATGGCACCGGTGGCCCGTTGGGCAACAGTTTGATGCGTGACCGAACTTCGGGGAACTCAGCGGCCAGCAGCGCCGGCAGGCGCAGGCGCAGTTCTTCGCGCTCAGGCAGACCCTTGGGCAGCACGATGGCCTGGCTGACGTTGGTCTGCGGAAACACCTGGTCCAGCGGCAGGTAAAAACGAGGCACTCCACTGCCTATCCAGGTGGTCACGCTGGCCAGGCCGGGCTCTTGCAACATGCGCTTTTCAAACCGGCGTGCCACTGCTTCGCTTTGCTGAATGGTGGAACCTTCGGGCAGCCACAGGTCCACCAGCAGTTCCGGCCGGCTGGAATCGGGAAAAAACTGCTGCTGCACGCGGCCCATGCCGACAACGCCCAGCGCGAAGGTCAGCACGGTCAAACTGATGGTGATCCAGCGGTGTTGCACGCACCAGTTCACCACGGCCCTGAAGCGGCTGTAAAACGGGCTGTCGAACAGTTCATGCGGGCCCTGTGCATCAGCAGAACCGGGTGCGCTTGCGTGTGCCTTGGTGTGCAGCAAGCGAGCGCCCAAGTAGGGCACGAAGTAGACCGACACCAGCCATGAGATCACCAGCGCCGCCGAGGTAACTGCAAAGATGGCAAAGGTGTATTCACCGGTCACCGACTTGGCCAGCCCAATGGGCAGGAAACCCGCTGCCGTGATCAACGTGCCAGTCAGCATGGGCATGGCGGTCACGTCGTAGGCATAGGTGGCGGCGCGGACCTTGTCGTAGCCTTCTTCCAGCTTGCGCACCATCATCTCGACCGCAATGATGGCGTCGTCCACCAGCAGGCCCAGCGCGATAATCAAGCTGCCCAGTGAAATCTTGTGCAGACCAACGCCCCAGTAGAACATCGTCACAAAAGTGATGGCCA
>JANNMQ010000111.1:0-3958 GCA_031398045.1 Rubrivivax sp. | reverse complement strand
CGACACACCACCCAGCAGCAGCGGGTAGACCACCGCGGCACCGGGGGCCGACACCACCAGCAGCGCGCCCAGCGCCATGGTGGCAATCAGCGTCACGGCATAGGTTTCAAACAGGTCGGCGGCCATGCCGGCGCAGTCACCCACGTTGTCGCCCACGTTGTCGGCGATGACGGCCGGGTTGCGCGGGTCGTCTTCGGGGATGCCGGCTTCCACCTTGCCCACCAGGTCGGCGCCGACGTCAGCGCCCTTGGTGAAAATTCCGCCGCCCAGCCGCGCAAAGATGGAAATCAGCGACGAACCAAAAGCCAACCCCAGCAGCGGCTTCAGCGTGGCCGCATCGGGTTTTTCCATGCCGCCGATGAAGAGGAAAAACGCCGCCACGCCCAAGAGGCCCAGGCCCACCACCAGCATGCCGGTGATGGCGCCGCCCTTGAATGCCACATCCAGCGCCGGGCCAATGCCCTTGGTGGCCGCTTGCGCAGTGCGCACGTTGGCGCGCACCGAGACATTCATGCCGATGAAGCCGCAAGCGCCCGACAGCAGGGCGCCCAGCACGAAGCCGATCGCAGTTTTGGAGTCGAGGAACAGGAAGATCAGGATGGCCAGCACCACACCGACGATGGCGATCGTTTTGTATTGCCGCGCCAGATAGGCCGCAGCACCTTGCTGGATGGCCCCGGCAATTTCTTGCATACGTGCGTTGCCAGCGTCTTGGCTCAGGATCCAACTTCGCTGCACGACGCCGTAAATAACTGCGGCCAAACCGCAGGCCAGCGCTATGTAAAGCGCCATGGTGGTGGACATAGGGAGTGCTCCTTCCTCTTAGGGACTTTTGATGTTGGTGCCGCGGGTTCGACCGTCTGAACCCGGGGCCAATGACAGCCTGTTCGGGCGCCGCGCGATGCTATCTCATGGTCAGCAGCGGGTTTTCCTGGGTTTGCTGGTGGTCAGACGCGGGCTAGTCAGGGCCTGGCAAGCTGCAAAACTAGAATACCGGTTGCCCCTGATACCGCTTACAGCCAGCGAGAAAACTCCATGAGCTTGCACAACGTAACCCCGGGCGCCAAGGCGCCCGAAGAGTTCAACGTGATCATCGAAATCCCGATGAACGCCGACCCCATCAAATACGAAGTTGACCACGACACCGGGGCCATCTTCGTCGACCGCTTCATGAGCACGGCCATGCACTACCCGTGCAACTATGGCTACATCCCCAACACCCTGGCCGACGATGGCGACCCAGTGGACGTGCTGGTGGTGACACCGGTGCCGCTGATCCCGGGCGTGGTGGTGACGTGACGCCCGCTGGGCATGCTGCGCATGGACGACGAAGCCGGTGGCGACAACAAGCTGCTGGCCGTGCCCATCGACAAGATCTTGTCGATCTACACGCAGTGGAAAAAACCGGAAGACCTGAATCCTCTGCGCCTGAAGACCATCCAGCACTTTTTTGAGCACTACAAAGACCTGGAAGAGGGCAAGTGGGTGAAGGTGCTGGGCTGGGAAGGGGTTGACTCAGCACGTGCCGAAGTGGTCAGCGGCATCGTGCGGTTTGCAAAGCGGCCCCACAAATAACGCGCTTTACGCCCTCTCTTTTTCAGCTAGAAGGATGGGCTAAGAGCGAGTCTGCGCACCGCCCTTGAACGGGCTGCGTTCCCGAAGTTCATCCACATACTGTTCAATGCCTTGGCCCTCAGCGGCCAGGAAGTCGGCCACGGCGGCGGCAAAACGCTCGTCGCGCAGCCAATGTGCCGAATGTGTGGCCACCGGCATCAGCCCGCGCGCCATCTTGTGTTCACCCTGCGCACCGCCTTCGAAGCGGGTGTAGCCGTTGGCCAGGCACCAAGCCAAGGGCTGGTAATAGCAGGCGTCGAAGTGCAGGCAAGGCAGGGGTTCCACACAGCCCCAGTAGCGGCCCCAGGCGGCCTTGTACGGCGCGTCCACAGCAATCAGCGACACGGCCACCGGTCCGTTGTCCCTGCGTGCCACGAACATCACCCAATGTTGAGGCAGGGCTTGCGCCATGCGTGCAAAGAAGTTGCGTGTCAGGTACGGCGTGCTGTGGTGTGCCTGGTAGGTCAGCGTGTAGCAGTGGTAGAAAAAGTCCCACAGCTCGGTGGTGATGGCCGCGCCTTCGTGCACCGTGAAGTGCACCCCTTGTTCGGCCACGCGGCGCTGTTCCTGCTGAATCTTTTTGCGCTTGTCGCGCTGCAGCCGGGCCAGCAGCTGGCTGAAGTCGGCGGCGGGCTGCACGGCGTCTTGTTGCCAATGAAACTGCACACCTTCGCGCAACATCCAGCCGGCGTCTGCCAGCGCCTGGCGGTCGTGTGCATCCACAAAGAGCAGGTGGGCTGACGACCACTGCTGCTGGCGCGCCATGGAGCCCACGGCATGCACCAAGCAATGGCGCCAGGTGTCGTCACGCGCCAGCAAGCGTGTGCCGGGCACGGGCGTGAAGGGCACGGCTCCCAGCAGCTTGGGGTAGTAGCGCAGGCCATGGCGCCGGTAGGCGTCGGCCCAGGCCCAGTCGAATACGTACTCGCCGTAGGAATGGGCCTTCAAGTACAGCGCACAGGCGGCCTGCAGAACGCCTTCTGATTCGATCAGCAAAAACTGCGGCTGCCACCCCGTGTCGGGCACGGCGCTGCCCGATGCATGCAAGGCCAGCAAGTATTCGTGGCGCATGAAAGGCGTGGGCGCTGATTGCTGGGCCAGCAGTTCGTTCCAGGCTGCAGCGCTGATGTCAGCAGGGTCGTCTACAACCCGGATAACATGATCTTTGGTGATATCTTTTTCGGTCTGCGTCATTCAGGAATCAGCATGTTGAAAGTGGCGCTTGCGCAGATCAATGCAACGGTGGGCGACCTGGCGGGCAATGCCCGTTTGCTCAGCCAGGCTGCACAAAAGGCCTACGCGCAGGGTGCCCAAGTGGTCATTGCGCCGGAGCTGGCGCTGACCGGCTACCCACCCGAAGACCTGTTGCTGCGACCTGCCTTTTTGCGTGCTTGCGCCGACGAGTTAACCCGGCTGGCACAAGAACTGGCTGCTTGCACGGGCTTGCACCTGGTGGTGGGGCACCCGCACCAAATGGCCGGTGCGCTGGATGTTAGGTCGAAGTCGCTGGCCGTGCCCAGGCGCTTCAATGCTGCGTCGGTGCTGGTGGATGGGCGCGTGCAGGGCACCTACTGCAAACGGGAACTTCCCAACTACCAAGTGTTTGACGAAAGGCGCTACTTTGCGTCGGGCCGCGATGCAGGCTTGCCGCCGCTGGTTTTTGAAGTCGGTGGCCTGAAGCTGGGCCTGCTGGTCTGTGAAGACGCCTGGTTTGATGAACCTGCTGCTGCGGCTTGCGCGGCCGGTGCGCAGGTCTTGTGCGTGCTCAACGCATCACCCTTCCACCTGGACAAGGCCGGCGAACGCGAAGACCGCATGGCTGAGCGTGCGCGTGCCACCGGCTGCCCAGTGCTGTATGCGCACCTGGTGGGTGGGCAAGATGAAGTGGTGTTTGATGGCGCTTCGTTTGCAGTGGATGCCAGCGGCAGCTTGTGCGCGCGCGCCGCTTCCTTCGAAGAAGACTTGCTGATGGTGGAACTGGCCACCGATGGTGCTTTGAAGGGCCAGCCCAGTGGCGCCATTGCGCCTGAACCCGAGCTCGAGGCTCAGGCCTGGCAAGCCCTGGTGGTGGGTGTGCGCGACTACCTAGGCAAAAACGGCTTCCCGGGCGCCATCATCGGCTTGTCGGGCGGTATCGATTCAGCCCTGGTGTTGGCGCTGGCCGTGGACGCGCTGGGCGCCGATCGTGTGCGCACGGTGATGATGCCGTCGCCCTACACGGCCGAGATTTCCTGGCTTGACGCCCGTGACATGGCAGCCCGCCTGGGTGTGCGTTACGACGAAATCGCCATCGCGCCAATGTTTGATGCTTTCAAGGGCAGCCTGGCGCAGCAGTTTGCTGGCC
>JANNMQ010000078.1:0-1678 GCA_031398045.1 Rubrivivax sp. | reverse complement strand
AGCGGCTCAAGGTCGCATCGAGCAACGCAGCCGTACTCCGGTACGGCGAGTAGCGCAGGTGCGAGATTGAGCCGCGCAGTAGGTTCTCACGGCTTGTTCAAGTTGTACTTCATGATGCGGCCGTGCCGCCCAGTCTTGTCGCGTTCCAGGGCGTAGGTGTCGCCTGGCGGCCCCGGGTGCGCGGCCAGCAATGGGGCCAGCAACGCATGGTCTTGTGCACCCAGCTTCAGCGCAAACACCGCCAGCGTTTGCGGCAGATGGCTGGCGTAGCGCGCACCCACGATGGCCGCGGCCACACCCGGCTGGTCCAGCACCCAGCGCGTGGCCACGGTGGCGATGCTGCAGCCGTGGCGCTGACCTATCGTTTGCAGTGTTTGCAGCAGCTGTTGAAAAGCTGACCAGCCGCCGAAGTCGTCGATCACCAGTTTGTATTTGATCAGCGACCGGTTCGTCAGCTCAGCGCCCTGGGCCGATCCGGGCTCGGGCGCACCCAGCCAGCGTTCGCTGAAAAACCCGCCGGCCAAGGTGCCATAACACAGCAGCTGCATGCCATGCCGCTGCCCCAACGCCACCAGTTGCGTGGCCGGCCGGCGGTCCAGCAGCGAATACTGCACCTGCATGCTCACCAGCGGCACCCCGGCTTGCAGCATGGTGGCCGTGGTGGGGGTGTCGAAGTTGGTACCGCCCAGGTGCGCAATCAGGCCCTCGTGCTGCAGCGCGGCCAGCGCCTGCGCGGCGGCCACGCAGCCGGGTGTGTCGTAGTTCCACCAGTGGAACTGCACCAGGTCCAAGCGTTCGGTGCGCAGCCGCAGCAACGACCGTTCGGTGATGCGGCGGATGTACGCCGCATCCACACGCGGCAGGTCGTCGTAGTCGGGCACACATTTGGTGTGAACTTGCATCGGTGGCAAGCCCTGCGCACAGCGGCGCGCGTTGAAGGTGCCGTAAAGCTCTTCCACGCCGTTGTAGATGTCGGCGCCGTCCACCGTGTTCAAGCCGGCGTTGACAAACGCGGCGATGTCGTCGATGGCGCGCTCACGGTCTACCGCACCGTGGTCGCCAGCCAGTTGCCAGCCGCCGCGGATGATGCGCGGGATGCGGTAGCCCGGTGCCAGTTCGGTGGTCTCAACGATGTGCATCACGGCTTGCTGGAAGGCAGCGGCACGGCCGTGGTTTGCGCGTGGCTGAAGCGCCGCAAGCCCAGCCGCGTGATGCGAAAGCGCGTGGGGCAGTGCGGGTCGGGGCAGGCCACTTCGGCGTCGGTGTTCATCCAGTCGTTGGCGTGCGTGGGGCGCTGCTTGGCTGGCAGCAGTGGCAGCAGCGCGGCCAGCGAATACATCGAAAAAGCCTGGCCGGGCGGAAAGTGCAGCAACTCGCCACGCACCTCGAACCAGTCGCCTAGGCGGGCGTTGCACAGGATGCGTTCGGCCAAGCGCTCGGCAGGCACCACCACCTCCACGCGCAAGTCATAAAGCTCGAAGCTGTCATCAGCCGCCGGCTGCATGGTGTTCATCCGCTATCCTCGAAAGGCCATGTCTGTTGCCTCTGCCGCCCCGCCTGACCTTGAGGCTTCAAATACCCTGCTGAAGGCCACCGAGGTTACCAAAGCCTTTGGTGGCCACCGCGCTGTTGACGGCATTTCCTTTGCGCTGCAACGCGGCAGTATCACGGGCCTGAT
>JANNMQ010000043.1:0-3071 GCA_031398045.1 Rubrivivax sp. | reverse complement strand
CGCCAGCAATGCCGACCTTCGGGCGCTGGCTGCGTTGCCTGCACTGGCCCACGCGGGCGAGCCCATGGAAGGCCTTTTCACGCCGCCCAGCCGCATCTTTCTGCAAACGCACTGCTGGCCCCTGCTGCTGCGCGAGGGCCGTCTGTCCGAGGCTTTCCTGCAACTGCGTTCGGCTTCCGCAAAGATGGTGCCTGTGCTCGTGAACGGCCGCCGCGGCATCTACGACGGACACGACAGCTTTTACTGGACCTTGTTCGTGGCCAGCGAGCGGCAGCGCTTTGAAGCGGCGGTGCTCGAAGCCAGACAGCGTGCCGAGCGTGCAGCCCAATCGTTGGTCGCCAGCGAGCGATTCACGCGTTCGGTGACCGATGCCATTCCGGATCTGGTGGCCTATTGGGACAAGGACCTGCGGTGCCGCTTTGCCAACAAGTCCTATGTCGAGTGGTCAGGAACCAGCGCCGAAGTTTTGCTGGGCAGCCATGTCGAGCACTTGGTGGGTGGCGCCGTGTACGCCGAAAATCTGGCCCAGATCACCGGTGCACTGAACGGCGAGGTGCAGCAGTTTGATCGCCTGATAACCAGGGCCGATGGCGAGGTCAGGCAGGCCTGGGTGAGGTATTTGCCCGACGTGGTCGAAGGCGGTGTGCAAGGTTTTCTGGTCGTGGTCAGCGATGTCAGCCACCTCAAACGCACCGAGGCCGCCCTGCGCGCAGAGATGGAGGCGCGCGGAGCCGCCAACGAACTGCTGCGCCACAGCAGCGCGGCCTTGCAACAAGCGCAGCGGCTGGGTCACATCGGCAGCTGGGCGTGGCAACTGCAGGGCGACGTGGTCACCTGGTCCGATGAACTGTTCAACATCCTGGGCTGCGACCCGGCACAGGGCGCACCGGGTTATGCCGCCCAGGCACAGCTGTACCAGCCCGAAAGTTATGCGCGCTTGCAGCAGGCGGTCAACGTTGCGCTGCAAACGGCTGAACCCTATTTGCTGGAATTGGCCTTCTGCCGGCCCGATGGTGTGCAGGGTTGGGTTGAGGCCCGTGGCGCGGTGGTTCGCGACACCCACGGGCAGGTTTCGGGTTTGCAGGGCACGGTGCAAGACATCACCGAGCGCAAGCGCATCGAAACCGCACTGGCCGCCGAGAGCCTGCGCATGGCCAACATCATTGAAGCGACCCAGGTAGGCACCTGGGAGTGGCAGGTGCAGACCGGGCAGATCAAGCTGAACACGCGCAGCGCTGCGATGCTGGGGTACACGCTTGAAGAGCTGGGCGAGCAAACCATACAGCTGCGCCTGCTGACCACGCACCCTGACGACCATCGCCTCTCGGTGGCTGCGGTGAAACAGCACTTTGCCGGGCTGACCGAAGTCTATGAAAGCGAAGCGCGCATGCGCCACCGCGACGGACATTGGGTGTGGATCCTAGCCCGCGGCCGGGTCATGACGCGCACGGCTGCGGGTGAGCCCGAGTGGATGTTTGGTACCCACCTGGACGTCACACAGCGCAAGGTTCAGGAGGAGGCCCTGCGCAAGAACCAGGACCTGCTGGACCGTACCGGCCGCCTGGCAGGCGTGGGTGGCTGGGAATACGACGTACAGGCTGCCGCATTCAGCCTGTCCGACGAAACCCGACACCTGCTGGGTCTGTCAGCCACCGATCAACCGGGTTTGGATGCGTTGGTGCGCAGCTGCAGTGAAGATTGCCGCCCAGCGCTGCAAACTGCGATCGACCGCGCGTTGAGCAGTGGGGAACCCTGGGACCTGGTGCTCGAACTGCAGCGCAGCGATGGCAGCGCTGTCTGGGTGCACTCGGTGGGTGCGGCAGTAACCAGTGACCAGCGCATCGTGCGCGTGGGCGGCGCGCTGCAAGACATCTCAGAGCGGCGCAGGCTGGACCAGCGCCTGATTGCAAAGACCGCTGAGCTGAAACGGTCCAACGAAGAACTGGAGCGATTTGCCTACGTGGCGTCACACGACCTGCAGGAACCCTTGCGCATGGTCACTTCCTACGGGCAGCTGCTGCTGCGGCGGCACCTGGCCGACCTGACACCCGAGGCGCAGACCTTCATGCAGTACATGGTGGACGGCGGCCAACGTGCGCAAGCCCTGATCAGGGACCTGCTCAGCCTGGCGCGGCTGGACAGCCAGTCGCAGCCCTGGCAGCAGCTGTCGCTGCAGGCCCTGGTGGCCGATGTCCTGAAACAACTGCGGCTGCGGGTGCAGGAAACCGCTGCGGTGGTCACGGTCGACGGGCTGCCGGTGGTGATGGCCGATGCGCGGCAGATGGGGCAGCTGATGGGCAACCTGCTGGGTAACGCGCTGAAGTTTGTGGGTGACGCGCCGCCCCAGGTGCATGTTTCTGCCAGCCGTGAGGCTGGTGCCTGGCGCATCAACGTGAAGGACAATGGCATCGGCATCGAGCCGCGTCATTTCGAGCGCATCTTCCAGATGTTCCAGCGCTTGCACCTGCGCTCGGCCTACGAAGGCACCGGCATTGGGTTGGCCATCTGCAAAAAGGTGGTCGAACGCCACGGTGGCCACATCGGCGTTGAGTCGACACCCGGTGCCGGCGCGACTTTTTATTTCACCCTGCCCGATCAGGTGCCGGGTGCGCACCGCGCAACGCAGCTTGCAGGCGCCGTGGAAACCCTTTGATGCACCAGATTCTGCTTGTTGAAGACAACCCGGCCGATGCGCGGCTGCTGGACGAAGCCTTGGCCGAGGTGAAGGCACCCGCCAGCTTGTGCTGGGTGGCCTCGGGCGAGGAAGCCATTGGGCGCCTGCGCTGCAACGACCCCGCGTCCGCTGACCGCAAGCCCGATCTGGTGTTGCTCGATCTCAACCTGCCCGGCTTGAACGGGCACGAGGTGCTGCTGCAGATCAAACGCGACCCGGCGCTGAAGCGTACGCCGGTGCTGGTGCTGTCGTCGTCGGCGCGTTCTGAAGACGTGGAAGCTGCCTACGATGGTCACGCCAACGCCTACCTGGTCAAGCCGCAAACCTACGAAGGCTATTTGATCCTGGTCGCCAGCATCAAGAGTCACTGGCTCGGTACGGTGTTGCTGCCCGATCC
>JANNMQ010000029.1:0-4651 GCA_031398045.1 Rubrivivax sp. | reverse complement strand
CGACGAAGGCTTCGACGACGAAGACGAATACGCCCCCGCCATTTCAGGGCCCGAACGCGAACGCCACCACAACCTGCGTGTGGTGCGCGACGCACCCGACCGCGCACGGCTGATCCGCGTCAGCCCTGCACAGCGCCGCGTAGCCGAACTGGTGGCCAAAACCTGGTCGGTGCCGGTGGAAGCGAAAACCGAACTGGACGGTGCATTGCGCGTGCTGGCAGGCCATTTTTTGCTGCACAGCGACGCCACCGCGGGCCAGGAAGTGACGAGCGAAAACCGGCTGCGGGCGCTGCTCAGCCCCCAAGGTGAAGGCCTGCAACTGCGCCTGGTGGTGCAGCCTTTTGGCAGTTTTGGCCCCGCCGTGGTGCCCGGTCAGGGTCGGTCGCGACTGCTGACCTTGAACGAAGGCCTGAACCTGGCCACCCAGCGCGACCTGGATGCCGAAAAGAAACACCTGGCGAGTGTGCTCGACGCGCTGCCCCAGCTGGCCGGCAGCGAAAGTGCCGACAGCACCTGGGCGCTGGACGACCCCGAAGCGGCACTGGCGGTGCTGGAACAACTGCCGCAACTACCCGCGGTGGCTGGTGTGGACTGGCCGCGGGGCAAGCCGGTGCGCATCCAGGCTGCGGCCACGCAGGCGCTGCAAATCAACGTCAGGAGTGGCGCTGATTGGCTGGGCTTGCAGGGTGAACTGCAGCTGGAAGAAGGCCGCGTCATCAGCCTGCAAAAGCTGCTGACGCTGGCGCATGAATCACGCCGCGGGCGTTTTCTGGCGTTGGGTGACGGCGACTATCTGGCGCTGACCGAACAGCTCAAGCGCCAACTGGCCGAGCTGCAGGCGCTGGCACAGGCCGATGGCGACGCGCTGAAACTGCCGCACGCCGCCAGCAATTGGCTGGCCGATACGCTGGTTGATGCGCAACTCAGCGGCGACAAGGCCTGGAAACAACGCATCAAGTTGCTGAATGAGGCCGCCGATTTGCAGCCCGAAGTGCCCGGTGCGCTGCAGGCCCAATTGCGCGGCTACCAATTTGACGGTTATGCCTGGATGGTGCGGCTGGCGCATGCCGGCCTGGGCGCCTGCCTGGCCGACGACATGGGCCTGGGCAAAACCGTGCAGACGCTGGCGCTGCTGCTGAACCGTGCCGCGCTGGGCCCGGCGCTGGTGCTGGCACCCACGTCGGTGTGCGGCAACTGGATGGCCGAGGCGGCACGTTTTGCGCCTGGCCTGCAAGTCAGCCTGTACGGCGACGGCGACCGCACGTCCGCGCTGCAAGGTGCGGCGGCTGGTGGTGTGGTGGTTGCGTCGTACGCGCTGTCGCAAATCGACAGCGAAGCTTTTGCCACCGTGCCTTGGGCCACGGTGGTGATGGATGAAGCGCAGGCGCTGAAAAACGCGGCCACCAAACGCGCCAAGTCTGCGGCCAGCCTGCAAGCCAACTTCAGACTCGCGCTCACCGGCACGCCGGTGGAAAACCGTCTCGCCGATCTGTGGTCGATCATGAACCTCATCAACCCCGGCTTGCTGGGCAGCGCCAACCGTTTTGCAGAACGCTTTGCAACGCCCATCGAACGCGATCGCGACGACGCCACCCGCCAGCGGCTGCGCCGCATCTGCGCCCCGTTCCTGCTGCGCCGCACCAAAGCGCAGGTGCTGACCGACCTGCCGCCGCGCACCGAAATCGTCCACCGGGTGGAACCCGGCCCTGAAGAACGTGCTTTCCTGGAAGCCGCGCGCCGCGCCGCGCTGGAGCGCGTGGCGCAGGCCGCCGATGCACCACCGGGGCAGGCCAACTTCCATGTGCTGGCCGAATTGACGCGCCTGCGCCGCGCTGCCTGCGACCCGCGCCTGGTGGCACCCGAACTGGGCCTGATCGGCGCCAAGGTGCATGAATTCGAGCAGCTCGCCACCGAACTGGTGGCCGGCCGCCACAAGGCGCTGGTGTTCAGCCAGTTCACCGATTTCCTGAAACTACTGGGCCAACGCCTGGACGCCGCGGGCTTGTCCTACCAGTACCTGGACGGCAGCACGCCGTCAGCGCAGCGCACCGAACGCGTGGCAGCCTTCCAGCGCGGTGTTGGCGACCTGTTCCTGATCAGTCTGAAGGCTGGCGGTTTCGGCCTGAACCTGACCGCAGCCGACTACGTGATCATCGTCGACCCGTGGTGGAACCCGGCCGCCGAAGACCAGGCGCTGGGGCGGGCGCACCGCATCGGGCAGCAGCGGCCGGTCACCGTCTACCGGCTCGTCACCGCAGGCTCGGTGGAAGAAAAGATCATCGAACTGCACGGCAGCAAACGCAGCCTGGCCGACGGCATCCTGGAAGGCCAGGACCAGGGCAAGCCGATAGGCGCCGAAGAGCTCAGTGCGCTGCTGCTGGACCCGTAGCCGGGCCGGCCGGAGGCTGTCGACCGGCCACCACCACACGGCGCAGCAAAAACAGCACCACGCTCAGGTTGACCAGGTTCCACAACACGCCGTTGATGAACGCGGCTTCGTAGGAACCGGTGAGGTCAAACACCTTACCCGACATCCACCCACCCAGCGCCATGCCCAGCAGCGTGGCCATCAGCACCGTGCCGACGCGTGCGCCAGCCTCGGCAGGGGGAAAGTGCTCACGCACGATGATGGCGTAACTGGGCACGATGCCGCCCTGGAACAACCCGAACAGCGCCGAAATCAGATACAGCGACACCAGGCCGTTGAAGGGTATGAACAGCAGCAGCGCCAGCCCCTGCAGCACCGAGCCCAGCAGCAGCGTGCGGATGCCGCCGATACGGTCGCAGATGAGGCCCGACACGATGCGGCTGACGATGCCGCAGGCCAGCATCAGCGACAACATCTCGGCACCACGCGCGGCACCGAAACCCAGGTCGGCGCAGTAGGCCACGATGTGCACCTGCGGCATCGCCATCGCCACGCAGCAGGCCACGCCGGCCACACACAGCAGCGTCTGGGCCGTGTTCATGCTCAAGCCGAAGGGGCGGTCTGATGGAACAACGGCGCGACGGCTGTTCAAACCCGGCACAACAGGCACGGCCAGCGGCGGGCGTGGCCGCATGAACCAGGCCAGCAGCGGGATGGTGATGGCGCAGAACACCGCCAGTGCCAGGTAGGCCGTGCGCCAGCCGTGGCTGTGCACCACCTGCTGCACCAGAGGCGGCCACAACGCGCCGGCCAGATAGTTGCCGCTGGCACAGATGGCCACCGCAATGCCGCGCCGACGCACAAACCACAAGGAGGTGTCGGCCACCAGCGGCGCAAAGGTGGTGGAGCTGCCCAACAAGCCCAGCAGCACCCCGTGCGCCAACGCAAACCACAGGATGTTGGTGGAAGCCGCCGCCGCCGCAAAACCGAGGCCCAAACCGGTGGCGCCGATCATCAGTGGCCACACCACGCCGCGTTTGTCGGCCAGCTTGCCCATCCAGATGCCGCCCACACCAAAGCCCACCATCATCAACGTGTAGGGCAGCGAAGCCTCTGACCGGCTGGTGCCAAATTCAGCCTGCACCGCCGGCAGCACCACCGCCACCACGTACATGGCGCTGGAGCCGATGGTCATCAGCGCCAGCGTGCACAGCAGCCGCGTCCAGGCGTAGCGGCTGTCGTGGGCGGCAGCGGGGTTGGTGCTCACCGCCGCACAACACCGGCGCGGGGCATTGCGGCTTGTTCCCAGCGCGGACCGTCGAACCAGGGGCCGCCCTGCAACGCATCCCGCAGCATCGGCAGCGCATCCAGGCCCCAGAAATGGCGGCCCTGCAGTTCGAAAGTTGGCACGCCAAACACGCCATGGGCCACTGCGCTGTCGGTCAGCGCCCGCAGTTCACGCTTGACGTCGTCACTGTCGGGGTCGCGCGCCGGCGCCAGCTGCTCGCGCAGCGTGGCCAGCCGCGTGGGGTCGTTGGCATCGGCACCGCCCAGCCACACATGGTCCAGCACCAACTGCACCACACGCCGGTTAGGCCCTGAAGCCAGCGCCAAGCGCAGCAGCGGCAAGGGGTTGAACGGGTGCTGCAGCGGTGTCTGCATCACCAGGCCCTGCTGCTGGGCCAGCCAATGCACGTGTCGAAAAGTCCAGGCGCGTTTGGGCTCAATTTCAGCCGGTCCCTTCTGGCCCCAATGCTGCAGCAGGCCAGCAAACAGCACGGGTCGATACTCAACCTGGTAACTGCAGCCCTGCAAAGCTTCGGGCAGGCGGTGAAAAGCCAGAGCCACAAAGGGTGAGATGGGGTCGAAGTGGAAGACGATGGTTTGCATGGGCATGGCCGCGGCTTCAAGGCGCGTTGCGCTGCGGCGCTGGCGAGGCAGGTGCTGCACCCGTGGCCTGCAAGTCTTGCCAGGCCACGCGACGGCCTTCCAGTTGCAGCCACACCGCAGATTTGCGCTCGTCGCTCATGCGCCCCCAATCTGTAATTTCATCCAGGGTACGCAGGCAACCGGCACACCAGCCGGTGGCCGTATGCATCTGGCAGACGTTGATGCATGGGCTGGCGACGCCGGTTTCAGGGGTGGTTGCCAGGTTGGTGTTCATGCACCCGACACCGCTGCCACCGGTGCCACCCCGCGCTTGGCCAGGATTGCACGCGCCACGCGCGACACCGGCGGGCGGCCCAACACCTGGCTGATGGTGGCACCCGCGTCCACCAAGGC
>JANNMQ010000018.1:0-2186 GCA_031398045.1 Rubrivivax sp. | reverse complement strand
CCATGGGCGGGGGCGCAAGAAAGGGACAACCAAACACTCTACACCGCCGTTGGCACCGCCCGGGTGGGTGGGTGGGTCAGCAGCTTGCAAGCAGCACCATGCCATGACCACCGCAGTCATCAGCGCGGCGGGCTGGAACCGACGGGTCGTCGGCACCAGCACCACGCGGGGCGGTTTTGGCTGTGTCTACAGCGCCGCTTTCACCATGTGCGCCACCAGCGTCATCACGGCGTCGGTCTGGGTGCCCAGTTGTGAGGGGTGCGGCGACGTGGCTGCGGTGGCCACCACCAACTGCAAGTCAGGCGCCAGCAGCGCAAACTGGCCGCCATAGCCCCAGGCCCAGGCCACGCGCTGGCCGTGCAGGCGGCCGGTGAACCACAGCCAGCCGTAGCCCACATCGTCCACCGGCCCCGCGCGCCAGGTGGCCGGGCCCTGGGGTGTGATGCTGCTGACCACCCAGCTTTCGGGCAGCACGGCCTGGCCGCGCCAGCGGCCGCCGTCGGCCATCAGCGCGGCCAGCTTCAACAGATCGCGCGTTCGCAGTGCCAGCCCAGCGGCCGCCAGCGGCTGGCCATCGGCACCGCGGCCCCAGGTGCTGCGCGGCACACCCAGCGGCTGCAGCAGCTGGCGCGTGGCCAGCGCCGCCAGGTCGGCCCCCTGGGCGCGCTGCAGCACCGGGGCCAGCAGCGACACCAGTGCGTCGTTGTAGGACCAGCCCGGCGGCGGCACGGGTAGCGCGGGCTGGGTCAACACATAACGTGTTAGCGAAGTGGTCTTTGCCAGTTCACCGAACCTGCGAAAGTCAAAGTCCAGCCCGCTGCGGCCGGACAGCAGCTGGCGCAGCGTGACCTGGGCTGCGGGTGTGTCGGGTGTTTCTGCCACGGCTTCGGGCAGCAGCTGGGCCACGGTGTTGTCCAGGCTCTTCAGTCGCCCATCGCCCAGGGCCAGGCCGATGAGCATCGAACACACACTTTTGGTGGCCGAATTCAGCGCCAGCAGGCTGTCGGCAGCGGCACCGGCGTAGTAGCGCTCGGCCACCAACAAGCCGCGCCGGGCCACCAGCAGTGCGCGCAGGCCCGGCAGGTCGGCCCCGGCCTGCAGCGTGTCGGCCACGGCGGCCGCACGCAGGCCCTGGCTGGCAGGCTCAGCGGTTTCCCAATCGGTGGGGTTGCTGGTAGGGCTGCTGGTGGGGCTGCTGGCGTGGGCACGCAGCGCTTGAGTGCCGGCGAAGGCGGCGCTGGCCAGCAGCAGGTGGCGGCGGGTGGTCACAGGGGTTGCGGTCCGTGGTGCTCGTTTGTGCGTTAACTGAACTGCACCGCCAGCGGCGGCAGCGCAGAAGAAAAAGCAAGGCGCCAGGCCTGCCCGGGCTGCACCTGCCAGGCATCGGTCCAGGTGCCGGTGGTGACCACGTCACCGGGTTTGATGTCGGGCGCACCGGGGCAGTGCCGGAGTTCGGTCACAAAGTACAGCAGCGCGTGCAAGGGGCTGTCCAACACCTGGGCGCCGCTGCCTTCGTCCACCAGCGTGTCACCTTGATACAACTGGGCGTGCAGGCCGGCGAGCTGGGTATGCAGGGTGCTGGCATCGGCCGCCACGCCGGCCACTGCCTGCTGCGGGCCCACCAACAGGCGCGCGTGCAGGCCGCTGTCGGCCACCGTCTGCGGAGCCTGGAACTTCCAGTCGGGCAGGTGGCATTGCACGATCTCGAAGCCCGGCGCCAGCCAGTCCAGGCTGCTGTACAGCTGTTGCAGGTTACAGCCCGGCACTGGCGTGGTCTTGAAGGCAAACACCAGTTCGGGTTCGATGCGCGGCTGGCAGATGCGCGCCAGGTTGATGGTGCCCTGGCCTTGGGGTGCGTGGCTGAGCGTGGTGTTCCACACCGTGCCCCAGATGGGCGCAAACACCTGGTAGCGAGGCCAGATGCTGCGGTTGGTAAAGCCGACCTTGTAGCCCACAGGTTGTTCACCGCGGGCCATGCGCCGCGCCCGCACCGCCAGCGCCATCTGGTACGCGGCGGGCACCGAGGCAAAGTCCAACCCGGCACTGGTGGGCCACAACTGGCCGCTGTCGATGTGGTCAAGCAACTGCTCTGGGGTCATGGTGTGCTCCGGCGGCCTGGGCCTGCAGTCTACGGGTGTGCACCAGGCGCGCTGCCGCACAGGCCGGGTGGCGTTATCCCCGGGCGC
>JANNMQ010000014.1:0-1744 GCA_031398045.1 Rubrivivax sp. | reverse complement strand
CCGATGCGGAAGGTCTTGAAGTCGGCGCCTTCGTCACACTGCAGCGGCACGCCGGCAGCACTCTGGATGCCCTCGGCCAAAAAAGCCTTGCCCGTGTTCAAGCCCACGTCGTCGGTGTAGCTGACGACCACGCCGGGTGCCTGGAAACCCTCGGCAGCCACGGTGCAGATGCCGTGCCGGGCCATCAGCGCACGCACCTTGCGGCCCAGCTCCCACTGTTCGGCGCGCAGCTTCTCAAAGCCGTAAGCCCGGGTCTCCAGCATCACGTCGCGCGTGATTGTCAGTGCGTCGGTGGGCAGCGTGGTGTGGTAGCCGTAGCCGCCGCCTTCGTAGGTTTCCATCATCTGCAGCCACTTCTTCAAGTCGGCGGCAAAACTCGTGCTGGTGGTGGCGTCGATGGCGGCGCGGGCGCGCTCGCTGAGCATCACGAAAGCGCAGCAGGGTGATCCGCTCCAGCCCTTTTGCGGCGCGCTGATGAGCACGTCCACGCCGGTGGCCTGCATGTCGACCCAGGCGGCGCCGCTGGCGATGCAGTCCAGCACGAACAGGCCGCCCACCTCGTGCGTGGCGTCGGCCACGGCGCGCAGGTAGTCGTCGGGCAGGATCATGCCGGCCGAGGTCTCCACGTGCGGCGCAAACACCACAGCGGGTTTTTCAGCGCGGATGGTGGTTTGCACCTCGGCAATGGGCGCCGGTGCGTACGGTTGCTGGCGGCCAGCGGCCACGGGCTTGGCTTTCAGCACCAGGTGCTGGCTGCTGATGTGGCCCATGTCGATGATCTGCGTCCAGCGGTAACTGAACCAGCCGTTGCGGATGACGAGTGTCTTCTTGCCCGTGGCGAACTGGCGCGCCACGGCTTCCATGCCGTAGGTGCCGCTGCCGGGTATGACCACCGCAGAGCGCGCGTGGTAAACCTCTTTCAACACGCTGGAGATGTCGCGCATCACGCCCTGGAACTTGGCCGACATGTGGTTCAGTGCGCGGTCGGTGTAGACGACTGAATACTCAAGCAGGCCGTCTGGGTCAACGTGGGGCAGCAGGGCGGGCATGGTGGTCTTTCTGTTGTCGGGTGGGGTCGCCGGGCGCCGCACCGCTGGCAGGGGGCGCGGGTCGGCGCCATCGGGGCTGGCAGCTTAGCACTGGGGGCCGTTTGTTGCTGTGGGTTGCTGTGGGCTGCCGGTGGCTGCCGTTCCCGGCCGTGGCAGGCTTCATATACTTGGCTTTGGTCTGGGTCTTCAGACCTTCGGCGCCACCCAGCAGCAGCCATGCATTCACTGAAAAGACCCCTGTCGCGCCAGGCCACCGCTGCCGCGCTGCAAACCCGCAGGTCGGCGTAGACGTTTGGCTGCTTCCCCGCTGTCCATTCGCGCCACGCTGCGCCACACCGCGTTTCGCGCGCTGCTGGCCGGTGGCACCGTGTACTTCATCGGCAACGCCATGCAGGCCATGGCCGCGGCCTGGTTGATGGTGGAGGTGACGGGTTCGTCGTTCCTGGCTGCGCTGGTGCAGACGGCCGTGTTCCTGCCCATGTTTCTGCTGGCGCTGCCCGCTGGTGTGCTGGCCGACACCACCGACCGCCGCCGCCTGATGCTGGTGGCGCTGGTGGTGCAGGCGCTGCTGGTGGCGTTGATGGCGCTGCTGTTTTTGCTGGGCGTGGCCGGTGCCGCCACGCTGTTGGTGTTGACCTTCCTGGCAGGTTGCTGCACGGCCATGCTCTCGCCATCGTGGAACTCGGGCATCGTTG
>JANNMQ010000006.1:0-6402 GCA_031398045.1 Rubrivivax sp. | reverse complement strand
CGACCGGTCGAAAGGGCTGGAGCTGGATCAGTCGGCCTTGCGGGGGTGGCAGGCACGGCGGGTGTGCTGGACTCTTTGGGGCGGTTCAAGTTGCGGGGCAAAGCAGGTTTTGCCTGCATCAACAGCCGGTCAGTCTAGCAGGCAGGCCCCTGGCAGGAAGGGCCCGATCAAGCAGGCATAGGGAGGCCATCTTCAGCCGCCACAAGCCGCGCGCGGTGTGCACACTTTCCCTCAGCGTCTGGCCCAGGGCCCGACTTCCCGCCCCGCGCAGCAACGTTGGCAGACCCCGTCCGCGAGGGTCACCGACCGCCCTTTACAGCCCCGTTCCCCACCCGGCCGCATGAGCCCAGCACACACCACCGCAAGCGTCGAGCAGGAATTCAAGCTCGCCCCAGCCGAGTTCGAGCGCGTGTGCCGGCTGATTTACCAGCGCGCCGGCATCAGCCTGCACGCCGGCAAGCAGGCCATGGTCTACAGCCGCCTGGCGCGCCGCCTGCGCGATCTGGGACTGGCGTCGTTCACCGACTACCTGGACCTCTTGGAAGCCGCTTCCGAGACGTCCCATCAAGGGCAGTCGCCTTCGGAATGGCAGGCCTTCATCAACAGCCTGACCACCAACCTGACGTCTTTCTTCCGTGAAGACCACCACTTCACCGCGCTGGCTGAAGACCTGCGCGCGCGGGCCAGCAAACCCCTGCGCATTTGGTGCAACGCGGCTTCGACGGGCGAGGAACCCTATTCGCTGGCCATGGTGGTGGTGGAAACGCTGGGGCCTTCTGCCCCCGTGCGGCTGGTCTGCAGCGACATCGACACCCAAGTGCTGGACCGCGCCCGGCGCGCGGTGTATGACGCTGACGCCCGCGGTCTGAGCGCAGAACGCCTGCACCGTCACTTCATGCGCGGCACGGGCGCCAACACCGGCCACATCAAGGTCAAGACCGAGTTGACGCGGCTGATCGACTTCCAGCTCTTCAACTTGATGAGCAAGTCGTGGTCTGCGTTGGGTGAGCCCTTTGACTTGGTGTTCTGCCGCAATGTGATGATCTATTTCGACGCCACCACGCAGCGCCAAGTGCTCAGGCGCATCCATGGCCAGATGAAAGTGGGTGGGCTGCTGTACGTGGGCCATTCAGAGAACTTCACCGATGCCAGCGACCTGTTCAGGTTGCGTGGCAAAACAGTCTACGAACGGCTATGAACGGCACGGCTACCAGCCCCAACAGCGCGGCAGGCACCACCCTGGGCACACCGGCCCATCACGTCGAGCGCCTGAAGGCGCGCGTGCGCAGAGCCGGCGAAGCCTCGTTTTTCTACGTCGACACCTTGTTCAACGCCCCGGCGGTGAAGGTGTTGCCGGGTGAGTTTTTTGTCACTGAAGAAGCGCTGGTGATCACCACCACGCTGGGCTCGTGCATCGCCGCCTGCCTGTGGGACCGCGAGCGCCGCGTCGGCGGCATGAACCACTTTCTGCTGCCCGACAGCGGCAGCTCGGCGGCCAGTGGGCGTTACGGAGGGTTTGCGATGGACCTGTTGATTGGCGAGATGGTCAAGCGCGGCGCCACCCGCTCCAGCATGGAGGCCAAGGTGTTTGGCGGCGGCGCCGTCATCAGCGGCATGAACAGCATCAACGTGGGCGAACTGAACACCCGCTTTGTGCTGGACTATCTGCGCACCGAACGCATCAGCATCGTCAGCAAGGATGTGCTGGACATTCACGCCCGCAAAGTGTGTTACCTGCCCACCACGGGCAAGGCGATGGTCAAGCGGCTGGCGTCCACCAACACCCAGGCCTTGGTGGCTCAGGAACTGGCTGCAGCGCATCGGGCCGCGCCAACCGTGAACAACGCGGGCACCGTCGACCTGTTTTGAGCCCCGTTTTCAGCCCTCCGATTCACCCCAAAAAAACTTGAAGAGCCCAGCCCTATGGCCCTGAATTCGCTACCCATCCAGGCGCAGGCAAAAACCCGCGTACTGGTTGTCGACGACTCGGCGTTGGTGCGCAGCCTGCTGAGCGAAATCATCAACCGGCAAAGTGACATGTGCTGCGTTGGCGCTGCTGCCGACCCGCTGATTGCGCGCGACATGATCCGCGACGTCAACCCCGACGTCATCACGCTGGACGTGGAAATGCCCCGCATGGACGGGCTGGAATTCCTGGGCCGCCTGATGCGTTTGCGACCCATGCCGGTGGTGATGGTGTCCACGCTGACCGAACGCGGTGCAGAGGCCACGCTGAAAGCGCTGGAACTGGGTGCCGTGGACTTTGTGGCCAAGCCCAAGATCGGTGTCAGCGACGGGCTGCGCCAGCTGGGCGCCGACATCACCGACAAGATACGCACGGCGGCGCGGGCAAGGGTGCAGCGGCTGCCTTCACCAGCGGCCGCTGGCAGCGGGCCCGGTATGGGTACGGGCCCTGTTGCATTGCGCGGCCCTGCAGGCAGCGCCGCCAGCGGCAACGCTGCAGCCGCTGGCGGAACGCCGCTGGGCCGACTGTCCACTGAAAAGATTATCTTCATTGGTGCCAGCACAGGCGGCACCGAGGCCACGCGCGAACTGCTGCAAGGTTTGCCCGCCGACGCGCCGGCCGTGTTGATCACCCAGCACATGCCCGCCGGCTTCACCAAGAGCTACGCCACACGGCTGAACAGCCTGTGCCGCCTGCATGTTTCAGAAGCCGTGGATGGCGAACGTGTGCTGCCCGGCCATGCCTACATTGCACCCGGCGGCATGCACCTGTCGGTGGCACGGTCCGGTTCCAACTACGTGGTGCGGGTGCAGGCCGGCGAGCCCGTGAACCGCCACATGCCCAGCGTGGAAGTGCTGTTTGACAGCGCAGCGCGTGTGGTGGGCCGCAACGCCCTGGGTGTCATGCTGACAGGCATGGGCGGCGACGGTGCACGGGCCATGCGCACGATGCGCGAAGCCGGCAGCTGGAACCTGGCGCAGGACGAAGCCAGCTGCGTGGTGTTTGGCATGCCGCGTGAAGCCATTGCACAGGGCGCGGCGCACGAGGTGTTGGCATTGAAGCAGATCGCGCCGCGGCTGATTGAATGGCTGCGCGCCAACGCTGGCGCGGCCATGTCACGCGTTTGAACGCCTGAACTGCAGCCAGCCGTCTACAACTTTTCAGGCGGCCGCGACAGTCCTGCCGGCGGCAAAAACAAACCTTGCAGGTTGGACAGGAAGTCAAAACCCCGCGCCGTGGGCGCCACATGGTCGCTGCTCTCATCCCACAGCAGCAGGCCCTGATCGCGCGCAGCGGCCAGCGCAGGCTGCACCGCTGACAGCGGCAGGCCGGTGCGCTGCATGAAACTGCCCAAGGCAAAACCTTCTCGCAGGCGCAGCGCATTCATCATGAATTCAAAAGGCAGGTCGCGCCGCGGCACTTCGCTGGCGTTGCTGACCGCCGGCCCCTGCAGCGCCTGCGCCATGTAAGCCGCCGGTTCACGCCAGCGCACCTGGCGCACCACGCGGTGTGGAAAACTCAGCTTGCTGTGTGCACCAGCGCCAATGCCCAGGTAGTCCCCAAACTGCCAGTAGTTCAGGTTGTGGCTGCAGCGGTGGCCGGGCCGCGCAAAAGCACTGACTTCATAACGCTGCATGCCGGTTGCCGACGTACGCTGGTCGATCAGGTCCAGCAGGTCGCTGGCCAGGTCGTCGTCGGGCAAGACGGGAGGCTGCAGCGCAAAAAGCGTGTTCGGCTCGACGGTGAGGTGGTAAATCGACAGGTGTGGCGGTTGGAAGGCCAGCGCGGTGTCCAATTCTTGCGACAGCTGCTGCAGCGTTTGCCCCGGCAGCGCGTACATCAGGTCGATGTTGAAGGTGTCAAAAGCCACTGCAGCTTCAGCCACCGCTGCGCGCGCCTGTGCGCCGTCGTGCACGCGGCCAATGCGTTGCAACATCGTGTTGTCAAAACTCTGCACCCCCACCGACAAGCGGGTGACACCAGCGGCACGAAAGGCCCTGAAACGATCACGCTCAAAGGTGCCCGGGTTGGCTTCCAAAGTCACCTCAGCGCCAGGCTGCAGCGGTAAGCGGGCGCGCAGGTCGGCCAGCAAGCGGTCGATGCCTGCCGGCGAAAACAGGCTGGGCGTGCCGCCACCGATGAACACGCTGCGCACAGGGCGGCCCCAGATCAGCGGCAAGCTGCTTTCGAGGTCGGCGCACAGGGCGTCGAGGTAGCGGCTTTCCAGCGTTGCATCGAGTGCCGGGCGCGTGCCCTGCGCCATGGTGGCCTGGGCTGCAGAAGCCGCGAATTCATGCGAGTTGAAGTCGCAGTAGGGGCACTTCTTCAGGCACCAGGGCAGGTGTACGTACAGCGACAGCGGCGGCAAGGCGTTCAGGTTCAGCGTGCCTGCGCGCAGGTAATGCTCAGCAGCCGTCGGCTCGACAGCGGCCCCGGCGGGATGGGGGCCGGTCACAGCCGCCACACCTGATGCAGCTGCTGCAGCAACTGCGCCATCGCGCGGGCGCGGTGACTGTGGAGGTTCTTCAATTCAGCGGGCATTTCAGCCACCGTCAGGCCCAGCTCGGGTATGAACATCAGCGGGTCATAACCAAAGCCATGCTCTCCACGCGGCGCCGTCAGCACAACGCCCGGCCAGCGGCCCACGGCCACCAGCGGCTGCGGGTCTTGGGCATGGCGCACGGCCACCAAGGTGCAGACAAAATAGGCTGAGCGTTCGGCCTCACCCGGCAATTCGGTCAGCAGCCGCGCGTTGTTGGCGGCGTCTTGTTGACGCCGCAGGGCCTCGCGCCCACTGCCGGCCGGCTGCAAGTCGGCAGGCAGCTCACCCGCGTAGTGTGCCGACACCACCCCGGGCGCACCCGCCAACGCATCCACACACAGGCCCGAATCATCAGCCAGCGCAGCGCCGCCACTGGCCAAGGCCGCGTGGCGGGCCTTGGCCAGCGCGTTTTCGATGAAAGTGTGGTGCGGCTCTTCAGCTTCTGCAATGCCCAGTTCACCTTGCGCCACCAGTTGCACCGCCAGGCTACCCAGCATGGCACGCAGTTCAGACAGCTTTTTGGCGTTGTTGGACGCCAGCACCACCCGCAGCGTTGAGCTCATGATGAAGTGAGCGTCAAGCAGCCAACGCAGCGCGTTGCAGCGCCACCAGTTCGTGGATGCCCTGGTCGGCCAGCGCCAACAACTGGTCCATTTCCTGACGCGTAAACGGTGCACCTTCGGCCGTGCCCTGCACCTCGACAAAACCGCCGGCCGCCGTCATCACCACATTCATGTCGGTGTCGCAAGCCGAATCTTCGGTGTATTCCAGGTCGAGCAGCGGTGTGCCCTGCACCACGCCCACCGACACCGCGGCCACGAAATCGCGGATGGGGCTGGCAGTGATGCGGCCCTGCGCCAGCAGCACGCTGACGGCGTCGTGCGCAGCCACAAATGCGCCGGTGATGGCGGCCGTGCGCGTGCCACCATCGGCCTGCAGCACGTCGCAGTCGATCAGGATGCTGCGCTCGCCCAAAACCTTCAGGTCAAACACCGTGCGCAGGCTGCGGCCGATCAGGCGCTGTATTTCTTGGGTACGGCCGCTTTGTTTGCCACGCGCCGCCTCGCGGTCGCTGCGCGTGTGCGTGCTGCGCGGCAGCATGCCGTATTCGGCCGTCACCCAGCCTTCACCGCTGCCGCGTTTGTGGGGCGGCACCTTCTCGTCCAACGATGCGGTGCACAGCACCTGGGTGTGACCAAAGGCCACCAGCACCGAACCTTCAGCGTGGCGTGTGTAGTGGCGCTGCAGCGTCACCGGGCGCAGGGCGTTGGGCCGGCGATCGGCAGAACGAACAAAGGTCATGGCAGGTTTCCTTGGAACAACAGTGAATGCACGGGGGTTGTGCCCACCATTGTCATCGCAAGGCCCGCACGCCCCAGTGGTCCTCTCTATCGTGCCCGAAGCCCGGGCACCCGCCCGGACCCACAAACGGCACACCGAAGGCTTCAGCGCCGCTTGTGGGAACTGCGCTGTATGGCCTCGTTGATCTCGCGGATGCTGCGTTCGATCTCGGCTTCGTCCAGCTCGTCGGCCACCGCGCCGGTTCCCAGACTGGCCTGGATGGTGGACGCAAACACATCGTCGCCCAAAGACAGCGTGGACACCGCGCCCGCATGGTCGGCTTCCTCGGCAGCTTCCCATTCCACCGCCAGCACAGTGACGTTGTCGCAGCGTTCACCGCCCGTGCGCAGCGCCAGGTCCACCAGTTCGGGCACCGCGTTGCTGATGGTGTCCCGAGAGATCATGTTGGTGATGGTGGCATCGGGCACCATGCCCCACAGGCCATCCGAGCACAGCAGCAAGCGGTCGCCGGGCTTCACCAGCAGCGGCCCCGAGGTGTCGATCACCGGTTTGCCAGGGCTACCCAGGCAAGTGAACAGCACGTTGCGGTTCA
>JANNMQ010001156.1:0-5190 GCA_031398045.1 Rubrivivax sp. | reverse complement strand
AGGGCTTCGACAAGCTCAGCCCGAGCGGTGTTCCTATACGTTTGATAACGAAGCCGTATCAAACGCTCATCCCGCCAAAGCCGCCACCGCCTGCTGCGCCGCGTGCAGGCCCTGGTCCACCACCTGCTGCTTCCATGCCGGCGTGTCGGTGTAGAAAGCGTCTCGAAACTGCTGCTTGATGGCCTGGTGCTGCGCCGCTCCGGCCTCAGGGTGGTTGTCCAGCCACTGCTCGGCACGCAGCGCCCACATCACCTGGTCCAGCGGCTGCGTGCCGTATTCCATCGCGATGCCGGTGTACTCGGCCTGCGCACATTCTTGGTCGACCACGCTCCACATCAAACCATTGAGCACCGCGCTGGCCGAACTGCCGTCGTAGATGGACGTGACCTCGGGCCCCCACACTTGGCGCGCGCGCGCCAGCGCGGCATCGTCAGGGCGGTAGGCGTAGATGCGCTCACCATGGCCGCTGGGGCCCAGGCCGGTGTGTAGGTCTATCCAGGCCAGGTGTTTGCAGCGCTGGGCGTGTTCCTGCAGCACATGCCGCAGCGTCTGGTGGCTCCAGGTGGGGCGGTGGCCGCCAAAAAACAGGCCTTGTGGATGTGCATACTGGCCGGCCGTGAATGCGGTTTGCAGCGTGCGGGCGCCGTGCTGCTGGCCCCAGGCCGCCAGGGCGGCTTCGTTGTCGGGCGTGGGCGGCCACTGCGCCGGCAGCAGCCAATGGTGGATGGTGTCGTAGGCGGTGTTGTGCGGCGGCACGCGGCTGAAGTCTTGCCAGTTGCGGTTCAGATCCACGTTTTCGTGTGTCACGCGCCGCCACCAGCTGAAGCCGTAGGGGTTCAGTGCATGGATCAGCAGCACCGCCACACCGGCACCTTGCGCGGCGCGCACGAAACCGCCTTCAGAGGGGTCGGCCAGCAGCGCACGCTGCACACCCGAGCCGGCATACCCTTCCACGCCATGGCAGCCGCTGCTCACGATCAGCAACGAGGCCGCGTCGCGCCCGCCCAGCCGCGCCACGTCCATGGCCAGCGCCTCACCGTCGCGCCCCAGCAGCGGGTGCGCGTGCGACTGCACGGGGGCATGCGCCGCTTCACAGGCTGCTAAAAAGCCGGCGCGGGCCTCGGCATAACTCTGCGCAAAAAAAGTTTCGGCACTGGACATCACGGCTCCCATTGCCCGGGTGTGGCTGGTCAAGCCTGCGGTGCCGGGCCGTTCAACCAGGCTTCGGCCAGCCGCACCCAGGCGGTGGCGCCCAGCGGTATCAACTCGTCGTTGAAGTCGTAGCTGGGGTTGTGCAGCGTGCACGGCCCCAGGCCGTGGCCACCTTCGCGGTGGGCGCCGTCACCGTTGCCAAAGGTGAAATAACAGCCCGCTTTGGCTTGCAGGAAGTAGCTGAAGTCTTCGGCGCCCATCGTGGGTTCAAAAGGCACCACGTTTTTTTCGCCCACCACGGTTGCCAGGGTTTTGCGCACAAATTCGGTCTCGGCGGCGTGGTTCACCGTAGGCGGGTAGTTGCGCGCGAATTCAAATTCACAGCCGGCACCGAAGGCCAGGCAGGTGTGCTGGGCCACCTCACGCATGCGTTTTTCTATCAAGTCCAGCACTTCGATGGAGAAAGTGCGCACCGTGCCTTGTATCTCCACCGAATCGGGCACCACGTTGGTGGCTTCGCCCGCATGGATCATGGTCACACTGATGACACCTGGGTCGATGGGTTTGCGGTTGCGCGTGATGATGGTCTGGAAGGCCATCACCATCTGGCAGGCCACGGGCACCGGGTCGATACCCATGTGCGGCAGCGCGGCATGGCTGCCTTTGCCGCGGATGACGATCTTGAACTCGTTGCTGCTGGCCATCATCGCGCCCGGATTGACGCCGATCATGCCCACCGGCATGCCGGGCCAGTTGTGGGCGCCGAAGATGGCTTCCATCGGGAACTTCTCAAACAGGCCGTCCTTGATCATCTCGCGCGCACCACCACCGCCTTCTTCAGCGGGTTGGAACACCAAGTACACCGTGCCGTCGAAGTTGCGGTGTTTGCTCAGGTGTTTGGCGGCCGCCAGCAGCATGGCGGTGTGGCCGTCGTGGCCGCAGGCGTGCATCTTGCCCACGTGCTGGCTGGCGTGCGCGAAGGTGTTGTGTTCGGTCATCGGCAGTGCGTCGATGTCGGCGCGCAAACCCAGCGCTCGGGCTGAGGTGCCGTTTTTGACGATGCCCACCACCCCCGTGGTGCCCATGCCGCGGTGTATGGGTATGCCCCATTCGGTTAAAGCCTTGGCGATGACGTCGGCCGTGCGCTGTTCCTGAAAACACAGCTCAGGGTGGGCGTGGATGTCGCGTCGGATGGCCGTGATGGTGGCCGCGTCAGCCAAGATGGGTTCAATCAGGTTCATGGTGGCACCTGTGGGCAGTTCAAGCAGCCATCTTATGCCGCTGCGCTGCTGTGGCACAGTGTGTGCATGACCGCCACCGTGCAAGCCCCACCGGACACACACACCGTGCAAGGCGTTTGCCCGCACGACTGCCCCGACACCTGCGCTTTGCACATCACGGTGCAGGGCGGCCGCGTCACGCGTGTGGCGGGTGACCCCAACCACCCGCCCACCCATGGCGCGCTGTGCACCAAGGTCAGCCGCTACGCCGAGCGCACCTACCACCCCGACCGTGTGTTGACGCCGCTGAAGCGTGTCGGCAAAAAGGGCGAAGGCCGGTTTGAACCCGTGGGCTGGAACGAAGCGCTGGACGCCATCGCCGCGCGGCTGAAAACCATCGTCGCGCGTGACCCGCAAGCCGTGCTGCCCTACAGCTACGCCGGCACCATGGGCCTGGTGCAGGGCGACGGCATGGCCGCGCGTTTTTTCCACAAGCTGGGCGCCAGCCTGCTGGACCGCACCATCTGCAGCATGGCCGGCGGTGACGCGCTGATAGCCACCTACGGCGCCAAGGTGGGCATGCACGTGGAGCAGTTTGCGCACAGCCAGTTGATCCTCATCTGGGGCAGCAACCCCATCACCAGCAGCGTGCATTTCTGGAACTTTGCCCAGCAGGCCAAACGTGCCGGTGCGCGGCTGGTCTGCATCGATCCACGCCGTACCGAAACTGCAGAGAAGTGCCACCAACACATTGCCTTGCTGCCCGGTACCGATGGCGCGCTGGCGCTGGGCCTGATGCACGAGTTGATCACGCACGACGGTTTGGACCATGATTACTTGGCGCAGCATGTGGACGGCTGGCCCGCGCTGCGTGAACGTGCGCTGCAGTGGCCGGCCGAACGCGCCGCGGCCACCTGCGGCATAACGGCCGACGAAGTGCGTGCGCTGGCGCGTGAATACGGCCACACCAAACCCGCCGCCATACGCTTGAACTACGGCATGCAACGGGTGCGTGGCGGGGGCAACGCGGCGCGGCTGGTGGCCATGCTGCCTTGCCTGGTGGGCGCCTGGCGGCACCCGGCGGGTGGCCTGCTGTTGTCGGCCTCGGGCTGGTTTCGCAACGTCAAAAACGATGCCTGGTTGCAGCGGCCCGACCTGCTGGCGCAAACGCTGGGCGCGCGGCAGCCGCGCACGATCAACATGGTCACCATTGGCGATGACCTGCTGCGCCAAGCTTCACCAGACTTTGGCCCCACAGTCGAGGCCCTGGTGGTCTACAACAGCAACCCGGTGGCGGTGGCGCCGCACAGCAGCCAGGTGGTGCGCGGCTTTGCGCGTGAAGACCTGTTCACCGTGGTGCTGGAACATTTTTTGACCGACACCGCCGACCATGCCGACTACGTGCTGCCCGCCACCACACAGCTGGAACACTGGGACGTGCACACGGCTTACGGCCACACCTACGCGATGTTGAACAAACCGGCCATCGCCCCGCTGGGGCAGGCGCGCAGCAACGCCGAGATCTTTCGCCAGTTGGCGCGGCGCATGGGCTACACCGAGCCTTGTTTTGAAGACAGCGACAAGACCATGGCGCTGGGCGCTTTCAAAGCCGAACAGGTGGACTTGGCCGCGCTGCGAGAGACCGGCTGGACTGCCTTGCGCACACCAGACGCACCGTTTGCCAACGGCGGCTTCCCCACGCCCAACGGCAAGGCCCGCGCGGCAGCAGCCCCGGGCCTGGAAACACCCGACCATGTGCCGAACTACGAAAGTGTGCAGTCTGCCCCTGAGCTCGCTGCGCGCTACCCGCTGGCGATGATTTCGCCGCCGGCGCGGCACTTTCTGAACTCCACCTTTGTCAACGTGCCCAGCCTGCGTGCTGCACAGCGCGAGCCTTTGCTGGAAATGCACCCGCAGGATGCCGGCCCGCGCGGCATCGGCAGCGGCAGCCTGGTGCGGGTGTTCAATGATCGCGGGGTCTACCACTGCAAGGCCGAGGTGAGCGAACGCGCGCGGCCGGGTGTGGTCAACGGCTTGGGCATCTGGTGGCGCAAGTACGGGCTGAACGGCACCAACGTCAATGAGCTGACGCACCAGCGGCTGACCGACATCGGTCGCGCGCCTGTGTTCTACGACTGCCTGGTGGACGTTCAACTTGCATGACCGCGCCCGCCCACCCGGACTGGCTGTTGCTTCCTGGCCCCCCAGCCGCCAGAGCTGGTGGTTGATGGCCCCAGTCGGACTCGTCGGCACTTTGCTGGTGGCTGCCGGCGCGGTGTGCCTGGGCAGCGGCTGCAGCACGCTGGGGTATTACGCGCAAGCAGTCAACGGTCACCTCGACCTGCTGCAACGTGCGCTCCCCGTGGCCGATGTCATGGCCGCCGCCGACACGGCCCCTGCGCTGCGCGACCGCCTGGCCCTGAGCCAGCGCATGCGCGACTTTGCAGTGACCGAACTGCAGCTGCCCGACAACGGCAGCTACCGGCGCTATGCAGACCTGAAGCGCAACGCCGCGGTCTGGAACGTGGTGGCGGCGCCGGAACTGGGCCTGACGCTAAAAACCTGGTGCTTCCCCGTATTGGGTTGTGTGGGCTACCGCGGCTACTACACGGAGCCTGCAGCGCAGGGGCTGCAGGGCGAGTTGCGGCAGCAGGGCCTGGAAACCCGTGTCTACGGTGTGCCGGCCTACAGCACCTTGGGCTACAGCGAATGGGTAGGCGGCGACCCCTTGCTGAACACCTTCATCAACTGGCCGGAAGCGGAGCTTGCCAAATTGATCTTTCACGAGCTCTCGCACCAGGTGGTGTATGCCGATGAC
>JANNMQ010001152.1:0-5806 GCA_031398045.1 Rubrivivax sp. | reverse complement strand
TGGCGGACCATGCCCATGTAGCGGTTGTTCAGGTTCACGTTCTTCACCGGCAAGTGGTACTGCTTGCAGGTCGACAGCTCCTGGATGCACATCTGGATGCTGCCCTCGCCAGTGATGCAAAACACATCGCTGTCGGGCTTGGCCAGCTTGATGCCCATGGCGTAAGGCAAGCCCACGCCCATGGTGCCCAGCCCACCCGAATTGATCCAGCGGCGCGGCTCTTCAAAGCGGTAGAACTGCGCCGCCCACATCTGGTGCTGGCCCACGTCTGACGTGATGTAGGTGTCGCGCCCGCGGGTCAGTTCCCACAGCTTTTCAACCACCATCTGCGGCTTGATGACGTCGGCACTGTTTTTGTAGGCCAGGCATTCGCGCTTGCGCCACTCGTTGATCTGACTCCACCAGCTGGACAGCGCGACACTGTCGGGCTTGACCGTTGCGTCCTTGATCTGGGTGATCAGCTCTTGCAGCACGTCCTTGACATCGCCCACGATGGGTATGTCCACTTTCACACGCTTGGAGATGGACGACGGATCTATATCGACGTGAATGATCTTGCGCTGCACCGATGCAAAGTGCTTGGGGTTGCCGATGACGCGGTCGTCAAAACGAGCACCCACCGCCAGCAGCACGTCGCAGTTCTGCATCGTCATGTTGGCTTCATAGGTGCCGTGCATACCCAGCATGCCCAGGAACTTGGGGTCGCTGGCGGCGATGGAACCCAGGCCCATCAGCGTGTTGGTGCACGGGAAGCCCAGCATGTCGGCCAGCTGGCGCAATTCGGCCGATGCATTGCCCAGGATCACGCCACCGCCGGTGTAGATGTAAGGGCGCTTGGCTTGCAGCAAGAGCTGCACCGCTTTGCGAATTTGCCCGCCATGGCCTTTGCGCACGGGGTTGTAGGACCGCATTTCCACCGATTCGGGGTAGGAAAAAGGCGCTGTTTTCAGCGACACGTCCTTGGGCACGTCCACCACCACCGGCCCCGGCCGTCCGGTACGTGCAATGTGGAAAGCCTTCTTCATCGTCAGTGCCAGGTCACGCACGTCCTTGACGAGGAAGTTGTGCTTGACGATGGGGCGTGTGATGCCCACGGTGTCACATTCCTGAAAGGCGTCCAGGCCAATGGCCGGCGTTGGCACTTGCCCAGTGACGATCACCATGGGTATCGAATCCATGTAGGCCGTGGCAATGCCGGTGACGGCATTCGTCACGCCCGGCCCTGACGTGACGAGCGCCACGCCCACATCGCCAGTGGCGCGCGCATAGCCGTCAGCCGCATGCACGGCAGCCTGTTCATGGCGCACCAGCACATGTTCGATGCTGTTTTGTTTGTACAGCGCGTCGTAGATGTACAAAACCGCACCGCCCGGATAACCCCAGAGGTACTTGACACCTTCGGCTTGCAAGCAACGAACCAGGATCTCAGAGCCGTTCAGCTCTGGCGCAAGGGTGTTGGAGGGAGAAGAAGAAGACGGCGGTGCCGAGTCGGCACGCAAGACTCCCGCAGCAGACATTTCCATTTGGAACCTTTGTGAATTTCTCTGACGAAAAACCATTGGTGCCCCTCCTCTCACCCTTGTGGGGCGGACTCAGAGCCTGTGCGATCTAGAAAACCGCCATCCAGGTCGGATGCGCGGATCAGGGACCCAGTAGCAAGTTGGTGCAGGGCAGCATTATAAGCAGCCGCAGCCGGCGCCCGCACCCCCGGAATGCACGCTGAAGGTGCGGTGACATAATCCGCGCCGCCCAAGCCGGGCCCAATGGAGCGCTTGCCGCTCCCCAGCAGCGTTGGCATCCGACAAAGAACTCTCAGACTTCCTCAAGAGCGTCGAAAAACGAGCCTTCAAGCGGGCGGTCTACGCCGTGAGGAATGAAGAATCAGCACTCGACATCGTGCAGGAAGCGATGATCAAGTTGGCTGAAAAGTATGCTGACCGCCCAGCGGCCGAGCTGCCCCTGATCTTCCAGCGCATCTTGTCCAACGCCACGATGGATTGGTTTCGCCGCGAGCGTGTACGCGGTGTGGTGCAAAACTTTTCCGAATTCAGTTCAGGCGACGACGACGGCGACTTTGACTTGCTGGAAGCGTTGCAAGCTGTGGACGGTTCGCTGGGCACTGAAAGTGCTTTCGACGCGGTGTCCAGGACCCAGATACTGGCAGCCATCGAAGTCGCTGTGGGCGATTTGCCCGGGCGTCAACGAGAAGCCTTCTTGCTGCGTTACTGGGAAGAATTTGATGTTGAAGAAACAGCCGCCGTGATGGGTTGCTCGCAGGGCAGTGTGAAGACACACTGCTCGCGGGCCGTGCATGCATTGGCCAAGGCACTGAAAGTCAGGGGAATCTCGTTATGACACCGCACAGCCCGCCTAAAGCCCACCAAAACAACGGCCATCCAGCGCTGGAAATTCGCCTGGCCAGCCGAGTCCGTCAGGCCTTGACGGAGTCGAGCGCCACGCTTCCGCACCACCTGACTGAACGGCTGCGCGTGTCCCGTGAACAAGCACTGCTGCGTGCCCGCGCAGCGCGCAAGGTGCAGACCGCCACTGTGATCTCGGCCACCAGCCGAGGTGACGCGGTTGTGCACGGCGCGCCGGGTGGCTGGTCGGGATTGCCACAGTGGCTGTCTGCCGTCATGCCGCTGGTCCTGTTGCTGGTGGGTTTGTTACTCATCAGCCAATTCAACGTGCGTGAGCAGATTCACGTGGCTGCCGACATCGACACCCAACTGTTGGCCGACGACCTGCCCCCGGCGGCCTATGCCGACCCTGGCTTTGTGCAGTATCTGCGCCGAGGCCCGTTGCCGTGACGGGATTGCAGGGGCCCTTGAACGCACTTTGCGGCGTCGGCAGGTGCTTGGCCTTGACGGCGGGCCTGCTGTGCAGTGCGCAATGGACCGTCGCAGCCGACCGCACTGCGCAAGCCCTGGCCGACGTCAGGCCCACTGCATCCAACGTCAGCAGCACGCCGTGGGCAGAATTGAAGGCCGAACAGAAAGCTGCCTTGGCACCGCTGCAACGAGATTGGGCCGCCATTGACGGCGTCAGGCAACAAAAGTGGCTCGAACTGGCCACCCGCATGCCCGCCATGCCCGCTGAAGAGCGGGCCCGCATCAAACAGCGCATGGCGCAATGGGCCAGCTTGACACCTGCCAAGCGCAACCAGGTGCGGCTGCAGTTTTTGGAAGCCAAACAATTGCCCAGCGAACAACGCCAGGCCCGTTGGCAGGAATACCAGGCGCTCAGTGAAGACGAAAAGCTGGCGCTGGCCCGCCAAGCATCGCCCGCACCTTTGGCAGGCGACAAACCGGGCCAACGGGTGGCAGCCCGGGTTGAAGCCAAGCCAGGGGCAGGCAAGCTCAACGTCGTGCAGGCCCCTCCCCCACCGGCCACAAAGTCGGCCACCTCCACTGCGCTGCAGGCCAAACCAGGTGCCACCACACGCCCGCTGACCACGCCGGCAACACCGCCCCTGCATCACCAGACGGGCTTGCCCAAAATCGTGGCTACAGAGAACTTTGTAGATCCGGCCACGATGCTGCCCAAGCGCGGCCCGCAAGGCGCCGCCGTACGTTCTGCACTGACCGAAAAGCCAGCTGCCACACCGTGAAGAGCCAGGTTGTTGGCCCCGGCAGCGACGGGGCTGCAGATACGCCCAGCGTGCGGCGGCGCTTGTTGTGCATGGTCTACGAAGCCGTACTGCTGTTCGGCGTGCTGATGCTGGCCGGGCTGGCCTATGGCCTGGTGACACAACAAAAACATGCACTTGAGGGCTCGACAGGGCTGAAGGCTTTCCTGTTCGGGGTGCTGGGTTTGTACTTCGTCTACTTTTGGTCGCGCTCAGGCCAGACGCTCGCGATGCTCACCTGGCGCATCAAACTGGTGCAGGTTGACGGCAAACGCGTGCCGTACGGAAGGGCCACGCTGCGCTACCTGTTGAGCTGGTTGTGGTTTTTGCCCGCGCTGGCGCTGGTTTACGCGTCGGGCCTGAAGGGCGCCGGGCCCACGTTGTCTGTGTTGGCAGCGGGCGTGCTGACTTATGCAGGCCTGGCCCAGCTGCGGCCCGACCGCCAGTTCATGCATGACGTGGTCTGCCAGACTCGCCTGGTGTCCAGCCCGGCCCCAGCCAAGAAAACACAACCATGAAACCAGCCGTTTTCAGCGTATGCGTCTACTGTGGGTCACGCCACGGCAACCGCCCCAGCTACACCGCAGCCGCCCAAGCGCTGGGCACGGCCATTGGCCAAAGGGGCTGGCAGCTGGTGTATGGCGGTGGCAAGGTGGGTTTGATGGGCGAAGTGGCCGATGCCACGCTGGCCGCGGGGGGTCGCGTGATCGGTGTGATCCCCGAATCCTTGAAAAAAGCGGAAGTGGGTCACCAGGGCCTGCAAGAACTGCATGTAGTGCCCACCATGCACGTGCGCAAGCAGATGATGGCCGAACGGGCGCACGCGTTTATCGCGCTGCCCGGCGGCATTGGCACGCTGGAAGAACTGTTTGAGGTGTGGACCTGGCGCCAGTTGGGCTACCACGACCAGCCCATCGGCCTGCTGAACGTGGATGGCTACTACAACAGCCTGTTGCAGTTTATGCAACACAGCGAAAGCGAAGGTTTTGTCTCCACACCCACCACGGCCATGGTGCAGTTGCACGATGACCCGCAGACCTTGTTGTTGGCGCTGGCACGACAGGCGGGCATGGCGCTGGCGCCTGACGACTACTCAAAAATTTAGCAGCCGCTGACCAGACGCTGGGGCGCGAAAAAACCGACTACAAAACCGTTCAGACAGCCGCTTCGTCAGTCTCTCCGGTGCGGATGCGCACCACCTGTTCCACCGAGGTGATGAAGATCTTGCCGTCACCGATCTTGCCCGTTTTGGCCGCTTTGACGATGGCTTCCACGCAGCGGTCCACATCGCTGTCTTTCACCACCACTTCAACCTTCACCTTGGGCAGGAAGTCGACCACGTACTCGGCACCGCGGTAGAGCTCGGTGTGGCCTTTCTGGCGACCAAAACCCTTCACCTCAGTGACCGTCAGACCCGACACACCCACCTCGCCCAGGGCTTCGCGAACTTCTTCCAGCTTGAAGGGCTTGATGACGGCGGTGATTTGTTTCATGGCAGGGCTCCTGGAAAGTGCTGGCTTGAGGGGGCTGCCGGGTTCGGCACTGGCGCAGATTTAAGCACGGAACTTGGACGTGATGGGGTAGCGCCAGTCGCGCCCAAAAGCACGGTGCGTGATGCGTATGCCCACCGGCGCCTGGCGGCGCTTGTACTCGTTGAGCTTGATCAGCCTTGTCACGCGCTCCACGTCGGCACGCGGGTAACCGGCTTTGATGATCTCTTCGGCCCCCTGGTCTTCTTCCATGTACCGCGCCAAGATGGCGTCCAGCACCTCGTAAGGCGGCAGGCTGTCTTGGTCGGTCTGGTCGGGGCGCAGCTCGGCCGACGGTGGGCGCGTGATGATGCGTTCGGGTATCACTGGTCCCACCGAGCCGTCAGCGCGATGCGTGGGCTGGCGGTTTTTCCATGCGGCCAGGCGATAGACCAACGTCTTTGCCACGTCTTTGATAACGGCAAAACCACCCGCCATGTCGCCGTACAAGGTGCAGTAGCCGGTGGCCATCTCGCTCTTGTTGCCGGTGGTCAGCACGATGGCGCCAGTTTTATTGGACAGCGCCATCAAAAGCGTGCCACGGATGCGTGCCTGCAGATTTTCTTCGGTGGTGTCTTCAGCAAGGCCAGCAAACTGCTGCGCCAGGCTGCCCTTGAAAGCATCAAACATTGGCGCGATGGCGATTTCG
>JANNMQ010001119.1:0-1945 GCA_031398045.1 Rubrivivax sp. | reverse complement strand
GGCTGCGACTTCTGCTTGGTGCGGTCGGTGTAGGCCAGGCCCGCGGACAGGTCAGCAAACAGGCTCATGGGCGACGGCACGGAGCCCACCAGCTTGAAGCCGGTGAGTTCGTCCTCGATCTTGGGCGTCTTGCCATAGCCCGAGCCGTAGATCGTGCCGCGCAGCGGCAGGTTGGCCAGGTTCGAATAGTCGCGCACGGCAGAGAAAGTGGAGAACGTGCCCGAGTTGAAGCGCACGTTGGAGCTTTCGAACTGCGGCGAGGGCACGAGCTGGTTGTTGTTTTCCAGGCTCAGCTCGTCACGTGTGGCCTTCGAGTAGCTGATGTCGGCGTCCATCGACACGGCGCCGAACTTAAAACGGTTGTTCAGGCCGATGGCGCTGATCTCGTCGTCGCGCTTGTTGTACATGCCACGCACCAGCGGGTACATGCTGGCGATGGTGGCACTGGTGACGGTCTTGTTGCCGTTGACGACGGCATTGCTCCACGTGCAGGCCGGGCCGCCCCCGCCATCACAAGGGAAGCTGCCGTTATAGTTGATGTTCATCTCGAACTGGTTGGCCGTGTCCTCCTGCTTGGCCTTGGAGAAAAACAGGTCCAACGTGCCGGTGTAGTCCTTGGACGGCCGCCACTCGATGGTGCCCATCAAGCCCGTGCGCGTGGTTTCGCCGGTGCGGCGTAGCGCCTTGATGCCGCCGGTGCTGAAGGTGCCCGCAGGCAGCCCCGGGGCGATGGCCCGGCCGTTGTCGGTGCCTTTCACTTCCCAGGGCTCGTACAGGCCAACCTGCTCTTCCTGCACGGGGGTCTTCAGGTAGGCGAAACCCAGCGTCACGCCGACGGTGCGGTTGGCGAACTGGTCGATGTAGCTCGCACTGAAGCGCTGGCCATTGCCAGAAAAGCCGCCGGCCGAACCCAGCGAGTTCTGCGACACACGCCCACCCACGGTGAACACGCGGCTGCCGTAGTTCAGCGGGCGCACGGTCTGCATGTCCAGCGTGCCCGACAGGCCCTGGCCGACGAGGCCGGCGTCCGGCGTCTTGAAGATAGTCACCGCGCTGAGCAGCTCCGACGGGTACTGGTCGAACTCGACACTGCGGTTGTCGCCGGTGCTGACCAGTTCACGGCAGTTGAGCAGCGTGGTGGCGTAGTCGGGCGACAAGCCGCGCACGGTGATCACCTGGGCGGGGCCGGCCACGCGCTTCGCCGACAGGCCAGGCAGACGCGCGATGGATTCGGCGATGCTGTTGTCCGGCAGCTTGCCGATGTCCTCGGCCGAGACCGCCTCGACGATGGAGGTGGCGTTTTTCTTGACGTTGATGGCGCTTTCGATGCCGCGCCGGATGCCCGTGACGGTGATGGTCTGGACCTCGCCGCTGGCGCCCGTGTTTTGTGCCAGCGCAGGCGCTGTGTTCAGCAGCGTGACTGCCGCCAGGGCCACCGGCGTGATGTGCAACAGGCGCGAGCGTGGCGCAGCGCGGGATAAGGTTTTCATGCTTGTCTCCTGAAACGCTTGCAGATAAAACCGGGCCACTGGATCGGCGCGAAGGCCTGCCGTGGCTTTTAGAAGGTGTGTGGTTTTGCGTGAATATGTACCAAAACTAGATAGCTGCAACACCGTCGGAAACCCTAGAAGACAACGGCTGAGGGGCTCATTTCCAGCAGGAATGATGGGCTCTGCGCCGTTGGTGTAGCTAAACTACAGTGCTTAAAAGCAACAATCTGACTCTGAGGGCTAAGCAGGCTTGGCGCTGCACGCGCTTTTTGTTGGTGCTGTGGGCATTGACGGCTACAGCTGCTGTTGCTGCTGTGCCAGCCTTGAAACTGCATGTGCCTTCGCCCGACTGGCGCGACCAGGTCATCTACTTCGCCGTCACCGACCGCTTTGCCGACGGTGACCCGCGCAACAACGACCAGGGTGCGGGCGAGTTCGCGCCCGGGCAGCGCAGC
>JANNMQ010001110.1:0-5914 GCA_031398045.1 Rubrivivax sp. | reverse complement strand
GTCAATCTGCTGGGCCAGAACGTCAACGCCTACAGGGGCACGATGGGCACGTCATCCGCAAAGTCGGCCGACATCGCCGACTTTGCACTGCTGATTGAGTACGTGGCCGACATACCTGGCATCGAGCGCATTCGCTACACCACCAGCCATCCGAACGAATTCACGCCGCGGCTGATCGAAGCCTACGGCAAGACCAGCAAAGTGGTGAACCACCTGCACCTGCCGGTGCAGCATGGCAGCGACCGCATCCTGTCAGCCATGAAACGCGGCTACACCGCGATGGAATACAAAAGCACCATCCGCAAGCTGCGCGCGGTGCGGCCTGGCATCAGCCTGTCCAGCGACTTCATCGTCGGCTTTCCGGGCGAGACGCAAGAAGATTTCGACAAGATGATGAAGCTGATCGACGACGTGGGTTTTGACGCCAGCTTCAGCTTCATCTTCAGCAAACGGCCCGGTACACCGGCCGCGAACCTGGCCGACGACACGCCGCAAGCTGTGAAGCTGAAGCGGCTGCAGCACCTGCAGGCCACCATCGAAGACAACGTGCGCCGCATCAGCGCCAGCCGCGTGGGTACTGTGCAGCGCATTCTGGTGGAAGGGCCTTCACGCCGGCCCTCACTGACGGGCGCAGCCGACCTGATGGGTCGCACCGAATGCAATCGCATCGTGAATTTTGACTGTGGGCCGCAAGGCATGCGGCTGGTGGGGCAACTGGTGGATGTGCTGGTAACGCAAGCCCTGCCCCATTCGCTGCGGGCTGAAGTGGCGGGCCTGGATGGGCGCAGCCCCATTCACATCAGTGGCGCCCCGGCCCAAAGCCCTGCCACCACAGCGTAAGGGCGCAGGCTACGACCATCGCGGCGTAGGTGGCCATGCGCCCGTCGCGGCCCGACAAAAACAGACCCAGCAGCGTGATGACGGCGCACACCGCTGCCGCCGTGCCGGCCAACCTCAGCCAGCTGACGCCGGCCAATTCACGCCGCCACAACAACTTGGCGCCAGTCGTGGCCAGGCCCGCCAGCAGCATAGCGGGCACAAACAAGTTCAGCAGATGGCCGATGGCGTCCAGGGGTCCCATGCGGCCGCATTCTCACTGCTGCGCCTGGTCGGGCACACGCTCTCTGCGAAGGGTACCCCCAGCGTGGCGGACGACATGGGCTAAACCCGAGGAAACGGACTGCTGACTACAATTCCGTCGTGAGTGTCCTTGCCCTCGGTCTCAACCACACCACCGCACCGCTGGATCTGCGCGGGCGGTTGGCGTTTGCGCCTGAGCAACTGGCCCCGGCCCTGCAAGGCCTGCGCGAACGCCTGCAGCGCAGCGTGCCCGAGGCAGCGCTGGTGTCCACCTGCAACCGCACCGAGCTCTACGTTGCCACGTCATCGTTGCCGGGTCAGCACAGCGGTGCGGCCAACAACCAGGCCCTGGTGCGGCCGGCGCTGGATTGGCTGGCCGAGCAGGGCGGCATCAGTGGCAGTGAACTGCTGCAGCACAGCTATGTGATGGAAGACCACGCCGCTGCGCGTCACGCCTTTCGCGTGGCTGCCGGGCTCGATTCGATGGTGCTGGGCGAACCACAGATCCTGGGCCAGATGAAACAAGCGGTGCGCCTGGCTGACGAAGCCGGCACCCTGGGCACCACGTTGCACCAGATGTTCCAACGTTCGTTTTCTGTGGCCAAGGAAGTGCGCAGCTCCACCGAAATCGGTGCCCATTCCATCAGCATGGCCGCCGCTGCGGTGCGCCTGGCGGGCCAGCTGTTTGAAGATCTGGCGCAGACCAAGGTGCTGTTTGTGGGTGCCGGCGAGATGATCGAACTGGTGGCCACGCACTTCGCGGCGCGATCGCCCAAAACAATGGCACTGGCCAACCGCACGCTGGAACGTGGTGAGAGCCTGGCATCCCGCTTTGGCGGCGAAGCTCTGCGTCTGTCGGACATGCCCAACCGGCTGCATGAATTCGACATCGTCATATCGTGCACCGCCAGCAGCCTGCCCATCATTGGTCTGGGCGCGGTTGAACGGGCGCTGAAGTCGCGCCGCCACCGCCCCATGTTCATGGTCGACCTGGCGGTGCCACGCGACATCGAACCCGAGGTCTCGCGCCTGACTGACGTTTACTTGTATACGGTGGACGACCTCAGCGTGTTGGTGCAAACCGCCAGCGAAAAGCGCCAGGCCGCCGTGCAGCAGGCCGAGGCCATCATCGACGCTGGGGTGCAGAGCTTTTCTCATTGGCTGGACCAGCGCCAAGCGGTGCCCTTGATTCAAGCGTTGAACCGCCAGGCCGATGACTGGGGCCACACCGAACTGGCGCGAGCGCGCAAGCTGCTGGCCAAGGGTGAGTCGGTGGACGACGTGCTGCAGGCGCTGGCGCGCGGCCTCACGCACAAGATGCTGCACGGCACCATGGCCGAGCTGCACGCAGCCGAAGGCGACGAGCGCACACGCTTGGCCGACACGGTGTCGCGCCTGTTTCTGCGCGCCAGCACACGCACGCCTGGCCAGCCTTAGCGCTGCCGTCAGCGGCTGCCCGCAAAGCGGTGCAGCCTGCAGCCAGCAGCCCAGTCTGTCTGCGCCCATCCCTTTACTCATCACAGCAATTCGGCCCCACCAGGCCCATCACCCAGGCATCCCCTTCATGAGCCCGCAACTGCGTGAACAGTTTGAACGCCTGGCATTGCGGTTGACCGAGCTGGATGCCATCCTGGCCGACCCCGTGGTGGCTGGCGACGTCAAACGATGGCGCACCCTGGCGCGTGAACAGTCGGAAGCGCAAGGCATCGTGCAGCGCTATCGCAGCTATCAACAACGTGAACATGATGTGGCCACCGCGCAAGCCATGCTGGACAGCGAATCCGATGTTGAGCTGTTGACAATGGCGAAGGAAGAAATCAGCGCGGCCACCGCCGATCTGCAACGCCTGCAAGACGAACTGCACACCGCACTGATACCGCGTGACCCTGACGATGAACGCGCGGCTTTTGTGGAAATCCGCGCTGGCACGGGCGGTGATGAATCAGCGCTTTTTGCCGGCGACCTGGCGCGCATGTACCTGCGCTATTTCGAGCGCCAGGGCTGGCGCACCGAGGTGTTGAGCGAAAGCGCCGCCGAGTTGGGCGGCTACAAAGAACTGGTTTTGCGTGTGGAGGGCGAACAGGCCTATGGCCGCCTGCGTTTTGAATCCGGCGGTCACCGTGTGCAGCGTGTGCCCACCACCGAAAGCCAGGGCCGCATCCACACCAGCGCCTGCACCGTGGCCGTGATGCCCGAGCCCGACGAAACCGAAGAAGTGCAACTCAACCCGGCCGACTTGCGCATCGACACCTTCCGCGCCAGCGGCGCCGGTGGCCAGCACATCAACAAAACCGACAGCGCCATCCGCATCACCCATTTGCCTTCGGGGCTGGTCGCCGAATGCCAGGACGACCGCAGCCAGCACCGCAACAAGGCCAAGGCGATGGCGGTGCTGGTGGCACGGCTGCGCGAAAAAGACCGCAGCGAACGCGCGGCCAAAGAGGCCGCCACGCGCAAGGGTTTGATCGGCAGCGGCGACCGCAGTGACCGCATCCGCACCTACAACTTCCCCCAGGGCCGGTTGACCGACCACCGCATCAACCTGACGCTGTACAAACTGCAGCAGATCATGGATGGCAGCCTGGACGACGTGGTGCAGGCCTTGCAGGCTGCACGCGCGGCTGAACAGCTGGCGCAGTTGGAAGCCGGCACGGCCTGAACGCTGGCGGCCGCCCATGCCCTTGCTGATACGCGAAGCGCTGCTGCAGGCTCAGGCGCTGGGTGTGCAGCGGCTGGACGCACAGCTGTTGTTGCTGCACGTGCTGGAGCATGCTTCACCTGAACCGTCGGCGCTGCCCACCGCGCCCGCCTTCACCCGCAGCTGGCTGCTGGCGCACGACGACCAGGCGCTGACCCCCGCGCAAGCACCGCACTGGGCCCAGGTGCTGCAACGGCGCGCCGGGGGCGAGCCACTGGCCTATGTGGTCGGAGAACAGGCTTTCTGTGGCTTGCGCTTGCAAGTGACACCCGCGGTGCTGATACCGCGCCCCGAGACCGAAGGCCTGGTGCTGTGGGCATTGGAATGCCTGCTGACAGGCTCCACCGAGCCCAAGCCTCGCGTGTTGGACTTGGGAACCGGCAGCGGCGCGGTTGCATTGGCCATCAAACACCGCTGTGCGCGTGCGCAGGTGCATGCCACAGACATCAGCGCTGCGGCCCTGGCCGTGGCCCAGGCCAATGCGCAACAGCTGCAACTGGAGGTGCGTTTCGGGCTTTCCGATTGGTGGGCCGCAGCCCCACAAGCCAAGACAGGCGCAGCAGCACAGCAGCCGGCAGCGTCAGCTGTCGAAGGCCCCTTCCACCTGGTGGTCAGCAACCCCCCTTACGTCGCACCGGGCGACCACCACCTTGCAGCGTTGCAGCACGAGCCCAGCACCGCGTTGATCGGCGCCGACGATGGCCTGGGCGACCTGCGGCGCATCGTGACCGGCAGCCCCCGTCACTTGGTGCCTGGCGCTTGGCTGCTGTTGGAACACGGCCATGACCAGGCCGAAAGGCTGCACCATCTGCTGGTGCAGGCCGGTTTTGAGCAGGTGCAGACACGCAACGACTTGGCCGGGTTCCCGCGCTGCACCGGAGCGCGCCGCCCGTTCTGAAGCCTGCCGGGCGGGTGTGGGCCCGCCACAAGCCTGCCAAAACCACCTCGGCACACAACGCCGCACAACGCCCCGCAACAAGTGCGGCACAAAGTCCGCCTGCTGCCCGAAATAGGGGTGCACGCCTGGCCGGTTCTGGCGCATCATGAAGTTCCACCGGGGTCTGATCGGGCCCCTGCCTGCGTGCCACCCACCACCGAGGCGACCATGATGTTCAACCGCTGCACCCCTCAGATCGTTACTGCCGCTGCCTGTGCTGCCTGGGCGCTGGCCAGCCACGCTGGGCAGGGCCTAGCAGCTCCGCAAGCTGAAGCCTGGTGGCCGCAGTGGCAGGCTCGTCTGAGTCTGCAAGCAGCTTCGGTGGTATCCACGCATCGGTCCAGCAGCGTGGGCGCCGCTGGGGGCCTGGCAGCGCCAGGGAGTGCCCAGCTGGCCGCACAAGGTGGCATCAAGAGTGCCGCGCTGCTAGGCGACTACTACTTCGCGCGGCCTCTTTCCACCTACTTTTCGGGCCATGTACGGGCCAGCGGCGGGCTGATGGTGGGCGCCCTGGGTGCAGCGCCGATCAGCTTTGATGCACCACAAGCTCGAAACGCAGGCGGCAGCGCTGCACCACGACTGGGCCTGGCTCTGATGGGGTCGTCCGCCCCACCGTGGGGTATGTTGGGTGTTGAAAGCGCCGAGCCTGTGCCTTACCTGGGGCTGGGCTATTCGGGCAGCCTGTGGCGGGACAGCATTTCATTGACTGCCGACCTGGGCCTGGTGTCTGAACGGCCCACTGCGGCCGGCAATGTCGGCCGCGCACTGTTTGGCAACCAAGGCATGAACCAGGCGCTGCGCGACATGCGCTTGTCGCCCGTGTTGCAGCTGGGCATGCGCTACGCCTTCTGAAAGCGTCGGGCTGCAAAGCCTTGGGCACCTGCGGCGCCACGGTTTGTCGCATACTTGGCGGTTATCAATTTTATTCAGTAGGAAGCCTACCCATGAGCGACGTGCAACAGCGCATCGACGATCTGGTTAAAAACAACCACGTCATGCTTTTCATGAAGGGTTCGGCGCAGTTCCCGATGTGCGGTTTTTCTGGCCGCGCCATTCAGGTGTTGAAGGCCGCCGGCGCCAGCGAGATCAAAACTTTCAATGTGCTGGAAGATGAAGGTGTGCGCCAGGGCATCAAGGACTACGCACAGTGGCCCACCATCCCGCAGCTGTATGTGAACGGCGAATTTGTCGGCGGTTCG
>JANNMQ010001092.1:0-2547 GCA_031398045.1 Rubrivivax sp. | reverse complement strand
GGCCTGCCGTGGTTGTCCTTCACCAGGATGTCGGCTCGGCCGCCGCTGGCGCCGCGGCCCAGCTGCCATTTGGGTTCGAGTTCAATGTGCTCGGGCTTGTAGCCCTTGGTCAGCAGGCGATGCACACACTCCAGCACCACGAAGTTCTCATTGGACGAAAAATTGCAGGTTTGGCGCTCGCTGATCACCAGACCGGCAGATTCGGGGTACACGATTTCCTGGGTGTCGAAACGAACCTCTAGGGTGGCAGTGCCGACGGTCTTGATATGACGCTTGCCCTTTTCGTTGAAGCCCAGGGCGGTCAGTACGGCAGGGAAGTTTTCGATCGCGATCATCGGCAGTGTCGTGGCAAGAGCAAGTCAAAGGTAGCGCATCTTCGCGCAGCAGGACGGATTGTCAGGTGACTGTGCCGCATGTCCATCCAGATGATCCTCAACCGCCGAAAGGGTGAGGGCCTGGCCAAGAACGAGAACCCCAACCAGGGCGCCTTTGTCATCGACGAGCTGACCGAACTGGTGGAAGAAGCGGTGCTGAGCGAATTCGAGAAAATCGCCGAACGCGGCGGCGTGCTGGGCGCGATGGAAACCGGCTACCAGCGCGGCAAGATCCAGGAAGAAAGCATGCACTACGAGATGCTGAAGCACACGGGCGAGTACCCCATCATCGGCGTCAACACCTTCCGCAACCCGCACGAAGACCCGAACCCAAAGCAGATCGAACTGGCGCGCAGCACCGAAGCAGAAAAACAAAGCCAGCTGCAGCGACTGACCGACTTCCACAGCCGCCACGCGGCCCAGTCACCGGCCATGCTGCAGCGCCTGCAACAAGCCGTGATCAACAACGGCAACGTGTTTGCGGTGCTGATGGACGCCGTGCGCTGCTGCAGCCTGGGGCAGATTACGAACGCGCTGTTTGAAGTCGGCGGGCAGTACCGGCGCAGCATGTAGGGTTGAAAGCGCGCAGGCCCCACCGCCAGGGTTTTTGCGCTTGCTGAGCGCCTTGCGCTGATGCACGCTGGCCGGCCGCCCGTTGGGCGCGTCGACACCGTTTTCAGGAGCCCGCATGACCCGACTGTCACTGAACCGCCGCCACTGGATGGCGGCAACCCTGTGCACCCTGCTCGCCAGCCCCGCCGCATTGGCCCAGGCCTGGCCGGCCAAACCCATCCGCTACATCGTGCCGTTTGCACCGGGCGGCACCACCGACATCATCGCCCGCATCGTGGCCGAGAAGCTCGGCCCGGCGCTGGGCCAGACCATCGTCATCGACAACAAACCCGGCCAGGGTGGGTCGGCCGGTGCAGCTGAACTGGCGCGCGCCGCACCCGACGGCTACACCATCGGCGGCGGCACCATCAGTTCACACGCCATCAACGCCACGCTGTACGGCAAGCTGCCCTACGACCCGGTGACCAGTTTCGAGCCCATCACGCTGTACGCCACCCAGCCTAACGTGCTTTTGGTGCACCCCAGCGTGGCGGCCAACACGGTGGCCGAATTCATAGCGCTGCTGAAGGCCAACCCGACCAAGTATTCCTTTGGCTCGGCCGGCGCCGGCACGTCACAGCACATCTCGGGTGAACTGTTCAAGACCGCAGCCGGCGTGAAGATGGAACACATCCCTTACCGCGGCAGCGGCGCCATGCTGCCCGAGCTGTTGGGCGGCACGCTGCCGGCGGCCTTTGACAACATCGCCAGCGCCATTCCGCACATGAAAGCCGGCAAGCTGCGCGCGCTGGCCGTCACCACCACCACCCGGTCGGGCGTGGCGCCCGAGGTGCCGACGATGGTGGAGTCCGGTTTGGCAGGTTACGAACTCAGCAGTTGGCAGGCCGTGTTTGCGCCTGCCGGCACACCCAAGGCCATCGTCGAGCGGCTGAACGCCGAGATCGTGAAGATCCTGAGGTCGCCCGACATACTGAAACGCTTTGGTGAATTGGGGCTGGACACGGTGGCGTCCAGCAGTGCCGAGCTGGCGGCGGTGATCAAGGCCGATGTGCCTCGCCTGGGCAAGGTGGTGAAAGACAGCGGCGCTTCGGCCAACTGAGCCTCACCGACGCGGTACCGACGCCGTGCGTGCGGGCCCACGCGGCAGACAGCTATCCACAATGGCGGTGATGCCCCAGTGGCCCAGTGGCCCAGTGGCCCAGTGGCCCAGCGGTCCAGCGGTCCAGTGGCCCGGTGGCGTCAGGGCAGGGGATAGGGCTGATCGTCAGCCGTGTCCAACGCCAAACGTCGAAATTGTTCTTGCCAGACCCCAGGCTCAAAACTGCCCGCATCACGCGGCCCCAGATGCGCCACGATGTCAAAGTGGTTGACCTGGTGCCCCACCGGTGCCATGTCCAGCTGGGCCGTGCCGCGGATGTGTGACATGGTGCTGCGCGCCATCAGCGCATTCGCCCAGGGGGTGGCGCCTATGCCGTCCAGGCCGGTCTGCGGCAGGTACAGGTGGCCGGCATCCAGGCTGCGGAAGATGCAGGCGCAGCGCGCCATCAGTGCGTTGCTGCTGGTGACCGAGGCCAGCGCCGGCACGGCTATCCAGCGCAGG
>JANNMQ010001019.1:0-2147 GCA_031398045.1 Rubrivivax sp. | reverse complement strand
CAGGCGTCGACCGGCGCCGGGTAGACCAGGCAAGAGAAGGGTGCTGGCGCAGCCAGTGAAAAGTAGCTGCCCTTGGCAAAGTGCTCGGCGGGCACGTGCTGCGCATCCAGCCCTTGAAACCGCCTCGCCAGCGCGCAGGCGTGCAAGCCCGAGGCATTGACGACGAAGCGCGCGCCCATCTCGAAAGCGTCACCTTCGGCCTGCACCTGCACACGCGCCGGCCGACCGGACTGGAACTCAATCTGCTCGACGCGCGAACACAGCGCCAGCGCGCCGCCTGCGCGTTCGAGTTCGCCCTGCAAGGCCAGCATCAGCGCATGGCTGTCGACGATCCCGGTGCTGGGCGACCACAAGGCCTGGGTGGCTTGCAGCGCGGGTTGGTGCTGGCGCAATTGCGCGGAATCCCAGGTCTGCACAGGCACGCCGTTGGCGCGCGCCCGCTGCGCCAGCGACTGCAGGGCGGCATGCTGCTCCGGTCCGGTGGCCACCACCACCTTGCCGCAGGCCCGGTGCGGCACGCCATGGCTGGCGCAGAAGGCATAGAGCAAGTCCTTGCCGCGCACGCACAGCCGCGCCTTCGCGCTGCCCGGGGGGTAGTACAGACCGGCGTGGATGACCTCGCTGTTGCGCGAACTCACACCTTGGCCGATGCCCCGCGCGGCCTCGACGACCACCGTTTCGATGCCAGCCTGCGCCAGCGCGCGGCCTACCGCGAGTCCCACCACGCCGGCCCCGACGACGAGGGCGTCAATTTGCTCCATGCCAATCCTTGGTTAGACAAAATCTAGCACAGGGTCCGACGGGAAGGAGACCCGAACTGCCTCTCGGGGCACGCACGCAGAGCCGCCCCCGTCGATCCTCAATCGGCTGCCATCGGATTCGCAATCGGCCGCAAGGCCGAACATCTAGTGCAGTGCGCCGATCTGTTCTGTACTTATCCTGCGACCGCCGCCAAGGCCGCCTTGGCCCGGGTTACCTTGGCCAGGATGTCCTTGGCGCTGGCAGTCCAGATGAAGGGCTTGGGGTCGGTGTTGTGATGTGCAACGTACAGATCGATGGCCAGTTCCAACTCGGCCACGCTGGTGAAGCTGTCGCGCCGGATGCGCTTGTCGGTGATGTCGCGGAAGAAGCGCTCGACCATGTTCAGCCACGAGGCACTGGTGGGGGTGAAGTGCATGACAAAGCACGGGTTGCGAACCAGCCACTTCTGCACTTCGGGGTGACTGTGCGTGGCGTAGTTGTCCACGATCAGGTGCAGGCTCAGGTGCTTGGGCGTGCTGCGGTTGATCAGCCTCAGGAACTTCAGCCATTCGCTGTGGCGGTGCCGCGGCTGGCACATCGAGATCACGCTGCCGTCCAGGGTGTTGAGCGCGGCAAACAGCGTGGTCGTGCCGTGGCGCTTGTAGTCGTGGGTCACGGTGCCTGCACGCCCGCGCTTCAACGGCAAGCCCGGCTGCGTGCGGTTCAGCGCCTGGATCTGGCTCTTCTCGTCGCAGCTGAGCACCAGGGCGTGCTCGGGCGGGTTCATGTACAGGCCCACCACATCCAGCAGCTTGTCCTCGAAGCGCGGATCGCGCGACAGCTTGAAGCTACGGCTCAGGTGCGGCTTCAGTCCGTTGCTCTGCCAGACCCGGCGGATGGTCGTTGCGCCCACGCCCAGGTGCTCGGCCAGCGTGCGGGTGCTCCAGTGCGTGGCGTTGACCGGCTTGCCATGCAGCGTGGCCTGAACGATGCGCGACTCTGTCTCTGCCGTGATCGTCGACGGCCGGCCACTGCGCGGCGCGTCCTTGCGCAGCGCCTCGATGCCACCGGCCAGGAAGCGCTCGCGCCACATCGCGACCTGGCGCCGATCCAGACCGGCTTCGACGGCGATGTCCTTGTTCTGTTGACCCTCGGCGGCCAGCAGCACCACCAGCGCACGCTGTTGAAGCCGGGCCTCAACCGTCCGGCGCTTGGCAAGCACACGAAGCTCCCGCTCGGTGTGCTCATCCAGTTCAATCGTCTTGGCAACTCGCACTGCTCCAGCCTCCTGGAGCGTATGAGTATGCCGACGGAATTAAGTTCTATAAATTCACGCGCACTGCACTAGAGCCGCTTCAGCTGATACTGGATCGAGCAGATTCAATTGTTGTCATATTGAGTGATGC
>JANNMQ010000911.1:0-2526 GCA_031398045.1 Rubrivivax sp. | reverse complement strand
GGAACCGGCCATTGCCGGTGGCACGGTGCAGATCCGCGCGCACGTGCAGGCGCAGCAGCTGGTGCTGGAGGTGCAGGACGACGGCCGCGGCCTGAACGCGCCGCCCCGACCCGGACCGCGCCGCAACACCGGCATGGCGTTGGCAAACATCCGCCAACGCCTGATGGGCCACTACGGCACCGAAGCGACACTGGAACTGCAGGCGCTGCAAACCGGCACACTGGCGCGCATGCGCCTGCCACTGGACACCGCCACCACCCCATGAACGCACCCGCCCTGCCCCGCCCCGCCGCCACCGCGCTGCTGGCCGACGACGAACCGCACCTGGTGCGCGCGCTGCAAAACCATCTGGCCACGCTGTGGCCCGAACTGCAGGTGGTGGCGGTGGCCGCCAACGGGGCAGAAGCGGCCGAACGCATTGCCGCGCTGCAGCCCGACCTCGCTTTCCTGGACATCCAGATGCCGGGCCTGACCGGGCTGGAGGTGGCACAGGGCATCGAAGGCCACACCCGCGTGGTGTTTGTGACCGCCTACGACGACTACGCCGTGCAGGCCTTTGAACAGCAGGCGCTGGACTATGTGCTGAAGCCCGTGAAGGCCGAACGCCTACAGCGCACGGTGGCGCGCTTGCAGCAGCAGCTGCGGCAGGCGCAGGCCAGCGGCCCGGCCCCGGACGATGACGACACGCGGCTGGCTGCGCTGCTGCAGCGCCTGCTGGCGCCGACTGGCGCCAGCACCGGCGCAGTCGCGCCAGGAGCGGGTGCCGCAAGCACCGCCGCGCCGCCCGAAACTCTGCGCTGGGTGCGCGCCAGCGTGGGTGAGCTGACACACCAGATCGCCGTGCAAGACGTGCTGTTCTTCCGCGCCGACGACAAGTACACCTGCGTGCAGACGGCTGCAGCCGAGTACCTGATCCGCACGCCGATTGCCGATCTGACGGCGGTGCTGGACCCGTCCAGCTTCGTGCAGGTGCACCGCAGCACCATCGTCAACCTGCAGCACCTGGTGGGCACACGGCGCGACGACAGCAGCCGCCTGTACCTGCGCATCAAGGACCATGCCCACGAGCTGCCGGTGAGCCGCGCCTACGTGCACCTGTTCAAGGCGATGTAGCCGAAGCATCGCCTGGCGCAACCAGCAATATCGCCAGCGCCGCAACCCGCTGGCCACCGTACGGTGCGCGCTCAGGGCACCAGCGACAAGAACAGGAATGCAGCAAACAACACCAGGTGCACGGCCCCTTGCATCAGGTTGGTTCTGCCAGTGCCCAGCGTGATGGCACCCACCAGGAAGGTCAGCGCCAGCATCACCAGGTCTTTCGGTTCCAGCCCCAGCACCAGCGGCAGGTCCAGCACGGTGGCCGCCACCACCACCGCCGGAATCGTCAGCCCGATGCTGGCCAGCGCCGAACCCAGCGCCAGGTTCATGCTGGTCTGCAGGCGGTTGGCCAGCGCGGCGCGCACGGCGGCCCAGGTCTCGGGCAACAGCACCAGCAAGGCGATGGCAATGCCGATCACGGCCTGCGGCGCACCGGCAGCCACCACCGCAGCCTCGATCACCGGCGACAGCTGCTTGGCCAGGCCCACCACCACCACCAGCGACAACAGCAGCAGGCAAAAGCTGGCCCAGGCCTGCGCGACGCTGGGCGGCGCCGCATGCACGGCCTCGTCGGTGACGTGGTGGTCGGGCAAAAAATAGTCGCGGTGGCGCACCGTCTGCACAAACACAAACACCGACCACAGCGCCAGCGAAGACACCGCCACAAAGGCCAGCTGCGACACCGTGTAGGTGCCTACCGAAGAACTGGTGGTGAAGCTGGGCATCACCAGCGTCAACCCGGCCAGCGCCACCAGCGCGGCCAATGCCGAATTGGCGCCCTCGAGCTTGAAGCTCTGCTCGTGGTGGCTCAAGCCCCCGGCCAGCAGGCAGATGCCGACCACGCCGGTGCAGATGATCATGACGGCTGAGAAGATGGTGTCACGCGGCAGTGTGGCCTTGTCCGGACCACCAGCCAGCATCAACGAAATGATCAGTGCCACTTCAATGACGGTGATGGCCACCGCCAGCACCAGCGTGCCGAAGGGTTCACCCACGCGGTGCGCCACCACCTCGGCATGGTGCACCGCAGTGGTGACGGCGCCGATCAGCGCCGCGGCACAAGCAAAAGCCAACAGCGCGCTGAGCGGCACCCACACAGACAACACCAGCAATGCGGCGCCGGCAACGGGAATGGCATGGGTCCAGATCGGCATGCGGCCTTGAGGCAGGTTTCGGTTGAACAAGACACAGGCCCGCCCGCCGCGCGCGCGGGCAGGAAAGTCGGGCATTGCATCAGATTATTGAAGCCGGGCAGCCGCGCCGTCGTGCAGCTGCGCAATGGCCGCACGCCGCGATGGCCCTACGCCCACCGTGGCGCTGGCCCCGCTGCTCAGGCCTTGCCGAGCCTGAACCCGGCGTCCAGCAACAGCACCTCGCCGGTCGTCTTGGCGGCACCGGCACCCAGCCACCAGGCGGCATCGGCCACGT
>JANNMQ010000257.1:0-5660 GCA_031398045.1 Rubrivivax sp. | reverse complement strand
GCTACGGGCTGGTGACCCCAGATGCTGATCGAATCGTAGGCCCGGTTCTCGTCCCAATCGTCGCCGACCTAGGATCACCTTCTGATTGTTCAACAATTACTGTTTCTAGTCCTTTTTCATGAAAGAAATCGAGAGTCTTTTTCAATTTTTCCAAATGATTTAAACGATTTCTATAAGGAATAATGATTAAACCATTATTTGGTAAGGGGGTTTGAACCACTTCCAACAGCAGGCGGCAGCGGTTGTTGATGCTGCCGCCATAACTGTCGGACCTGTCGTTGATGCTGTCGCGCAAGAACTGGTCGATCAGATAGCCATTGGCAGCGTGGATCTCCACACCGTCAAAACCAGCCGTGATGGCGTTGCGCGCGGCCTGCGCGTAGTCGGCCACGATGCCCGCCATCTCTTCAGTGGCCAGCGCACGCGGCTCAGAACAGGGCGCAAAACCGCCCGCGATGTAGGTTTTGGTGGTGGCCGCACGCGATGTGCTGCTGACCGGCCGCTGGCCACCCGGCAGCAGTGACCCATGCGAAATGCGCCCCACATGCCACAGCTGCACCACGATGCAGCCGTCTTCGGCGTGCACGGCATCGGTGATGCGGCGCCAGCCGGCCATCTGTTCAGCGCTGTGGATGCCGGGCGTGTCGAGGTAACCCTGGCCCATGGGGCTGATCTGCGTGGCCTCGGTGATGATGAGACCGGCACCGGTGGCCGGGTTGGCGCGCTGGCGGTAGTAGGTCAGCATCAGCTCATTCGGCACCTGTCCGGCACTGGCGCGGTTGCGTGTCAGCGGGGCCATGCAGATGCGGCTGGCCAGGTTCATGTTGCCGACGCGGGCCGGGCTGTACAGAGTGGGCATGGAGAGGGGGCGCGGTAGGGGTGTAGGTGCTACTGAGGTTAGCGCACGGCACTCACGTCAAAAGGACGACGCGTTGCAGCCGTGGCACAGTCCGCTTCATGCTCGCTTACCGCCATGCCTTCCACGCCGGCAACCACGCCGATGTTCTGAAACACCTGGTGCTGATGCTGGTGTTGCAGCACATGAACCTGAAAGACAAAGGCTGGCGCTATGTCGACACCCATGCCGGCGCCGGTGGTTATTCACTGGAAGGCGACTACGCCAAAAAACGAGGTGAAGCGCAGGACGGCATCCTCAAGCTGCTGGAGCGCAGCGACCTGCCGGCACCGCTGGCCGAACTGGTGGCCTTGATCCGCGCGTTCAATGACCAGAAAGTCGACGGCCACAAGGCCATCCAGCAGTACCCCGGCTCCCCCGCCATCGCGCAAATGCTGATGCGTGAACAAGACCAGTTGCGCCTGAGTGAGTTGCACCCCACCGACCACAAGATCCTGGCGTCGTACCTGGGCGACCTGCACGGTGTGGAAGTCAAAATGGTGGACGGTTTTGGCAGCCTAAAAACGCACCTGCCACCCCCCACACGGCGCGGGGTGGTGCTGATCGACCCCAGCTACGAGATCAAAACCGACTACACACGCACGCTGGCTGCGCTGCGCGAAGCACTGGAGCGTTTTGCCGACGCGGTGGTGATCGTGTGGTTGCCGCAGGTGCAGCTGGTGCAGGCGGCCCAATTACCGCAGCGCCTGAAGGCGGCCGTGGATACGGGCGGCAAAAAGGGGTGGCTGCATGCCCGACTGACCGTGGCGCAAGCCGATGCACGCGGCTTCGGCATGATGGGCAGCAGCGTTTTTGTGGCCAACCCGCCGCACACACTGTTCGAAGTGCTGCAGCCCGTGATGCCGTGGTTGGCGCAGGCCCTGGCGCAGTTTGAAGGCGCCGGCAGCGCGCTGGACCGGTCGCGCAGCGCCTGACGCAGGCCTGTGCAACGCCGACCCGCGGCTGCGGGCCGGCAGACCCGTTTTACTTGGGCATCAACACGGTGTCGATGACGTGAATCACGCCATTGCTGGCCACCACGTCGGCCGACACCACCTTGGCGTTATTCACCGTCACGCCGCCTGTCGTGGCCAGCGCGATGTTGCCGCCTTGCACCGTCTTCACGTTGCCGGCTTTCACATCCTTGGCCATCACTTGGCCGCCCACCACGTGGTAGGTCAACACGGCGGTGAGCTTGGCCTTGTCTTTCAGCAGCGCGTCCAGATCGGCCTTCGGGATCTTGGCAAAAGCTTCGTCGGTGGGCGCAAACACTGTGAACGGGCCCTTGCCCTTCAGCGTGTCCACCAGACCAGCGGCTTGCAGCGCGGTGGCCAGGGTTTTGAAACTGCCGGCTGCAACAGCGGTTTCGACAATGTCCTTGGCCTGCACGGCCAAAGCGGAAAACGCCAGCGCGGAAGTGATGAGGAGCTTTTTCATGGGTGATGGTCCTGAAGTGGAGTAGCTGATGGATGAAATTGCCGCTGCCATTGAAAGGGTGCCTATGACCAGCGAGCCGCTAGTATCAGACTGACCGGTATTCATTGCAAACTGTAGGGTCACTTCGTGAACTGCTTGGTAATTTCGCATCGACAGGCAGCCAAAATCCGGTGCCACCCAGTCACCCAGTCACCAAGTCGGTCGCGAAAGGGGCGCCGCTGCCAGCGGCGCGGCATCAGGGCCGGGCGAGTGCAGTCAGCGTGCGCAGGTCTGCGGCCTGGCCCGCGCCCCAGCAGGCAGCGATCAGTTCGCTGCAGCGTGCAGCGCCCATCACCCCGTCGGCCATGCCGTGAAACTTGGCTTCTAGCTGGGCCGTGCTCATCGGGCGCTGCAGCGAACCGATGGCGTGTTCGACAAACACCTGCACACGGCGGCCGTCAGTCAGCACCGCGGTCACATCGGCACTGGCTTCGTCGATGGCGTCGTCCACCGTGGCCACCACCTTGCGGCGCAGTGCCACCATGTCTGAGCGGTTGACCACAGCGTCGTCAAACTCTTCTTCGGCTGCGCGGCCGAAGGTCAAGCCAGCGGCGCAGCCGTGGTAGACGCTGAACTTGGCTTGCAGGCCATCCGTTGGCTCTTTTTTGCCCGTCAGCTCCAGCACCAGCGAGTGCACTTTCAGCTCCAGACGTTCCACGTGTTCGGGCCGCACACCGTGTGCGCGCAGTTGTGCGCAGGCGTCAATGCTGGGGTGGATGACAATGCCGCAGGCAAAAGGTTTGTAGGTGTTGAAACTGATCTCAAAACGTTCACCCAGTTCGCCCGTTATCTCGCGCCAGTCGTTTTTGGTGCTGATGGTCTGCATCATGCCGCGTGGTGCTTCCAGCGCTTTCGGGCTGGCGGTGTAGCCCTGCTGCGCCATCAATGCCGCCATCAGCCCGGCACGCGCCGCGCCGCCGGGGTGGAAAGGCTTGGTCATGGTGCCAAACTGCTCGCGCATGCCGATCGGTTGCGAAGCGGCAATGCCCAGCGCCATGGTCGTCTTGTGTGTGTCGAGCTTCAGCAGCCGCGCGCAAGCCGCAGCAGCGCCTACGGTGCCAGTGCTGCCGGTGATGTGCCAGCCGCGGTCGTAGTGGTCGGGGTACATCGCATTGCCGACGCGGCAGCTGACGTCGATGCCCAGCACCAGCGCGTCGATCAACGCGCGGCCGCTGGCACCCGTGTGTTCAGCCAGCGCCAGTGCCGCGCTGGCCACCGGGCCGGCGGGGTGGATGATGGTTTTCAAGTGCGTGTCGTCGAAATCGAAAGTGTGTGAACTGATGCCGTTGATCAGCGCCGCGCTGGCCATGTCCACCCGCTCAGCGCGGCCCAGCAGCGTGGCCTGTGGTGCGCTCTGCAGCACCTGCACGGCTGCCAGCGCAGCTTGCGCGGTTTCGTGGTGCGCCGCGCCCACGGCGCAACCCACCCAGTTCATCAGCGTGCGGTGGGCTTCAAGGTCCACCGTGTCGCTCCAGCCGCGGCTGGGATGGGTGGCCACAAATGCAGCCAGCGTGTGGGTGATGGGCGGAGCGTGGTGGTCAGCGGCGACCTGGGTGTTGCGGGCCATGGTGTGCGGGTAGGGTTGTGAAGGGGGCAGGAAGATGGGTGGTCAGGCATCCAGATCAATCTTGCGATCTCGGGCCACGCGTGTCCAGCGTGCGATGTCGGCCTGTATGAAGTCGCGAAAAGCAGCGCTGCTCATCGGGGTCGGGTCCAGCGCCTCGGCGGCCAGCTTGTCGCGCATGTCAGGGGCTTGCAGCACACCGGCCAGCGTGTCATTCAAGCGCTTCACCACATCGGCCGGCATGCCGGCCGGGCCCACCACGCCGTACCACTGGTAGGCGTCGAAACCCTTAAAGCCCAGTTCGGCCAGCGTGGGCGTGTCTTTCAGCAGCGGGTGGCGCTGCGTGCCGGTGACGGCCAGCGGGCGCACGCGGCCCGAGCGGATGTGCGGCAGCCCTGCAGCCAGGCCGGGGAACATGGCCAGCGTCTGCGCACCCAACAAGTCGGTGAAGGCCGGTGCGATGCCCCGGTAAGGCAGGTGCACCATGAAGGTGTCGGTGGCCAGCTTGAACAGCTCCATCGTCAGGTGCGTCAACGAACCCTGCCCGGCCGACCCGTAGCTGACACGGCCCGGGTTTTTCTTCAGGAAGTCGACAAATTCTTTCACCGTCGTGGCCGGCACGCTGCCGGCGTTGACCACCAGCACGTTGGGCGTGGTGCCAATCATGCCCACTGCCGTAAAGTCTTTCAGCGCGTGGTAGGGCAGCTTGGACCTTGTGGCCGGGCTGGTGCCGTGGGTGGCCACATAACCCTGCATCAGGGTGTAGCCATCAGGCGCGGCGCGGACCGTGGTCTGGCAGGCGATAACACCGCCACCACCGCCGATGTTTTCGACCACGAAGTTCTGGCCCAGCGCCTTGCCCCAGCGTTCGGTGACGGTGCGGCCCACCAGGTCGCTGCCACCGCCTGCCGACACCGGCACGATGTAGCGCATGGGCTTGTTGGGGAAAGCGGCTTGGGCGCGGGCGGCCCAAGGCGCAAGGCCCAGTAGGGCTGGTGTGGCTTGCAGCAAGGTGCGTCGTTGCATGATCAAAGTCTCCGGTTTTTGATGGAAGCCAGCGTGCCGGGGCCGCCGCCTGCGGGCACGTCCAGCGTGGACAGCAGGCGCTGCCGGCCTTGCAGCACATGGGCCTGGGCCAGCTTGTTGGCCTTGTCTTTGTTGCCGGCCACGATGGCCTCAAAAATGCGCCGGTGTTCGGCGTTGGACCGGCGCATGTTGTTGGGTGCGTTGAAGTAACGACGGCGGAACAGGTGCAGCTCTTTCGCGTGCTCTTCGTAGGCTTGCTGCGCACGCTGGTTGTTTGTCAGTTCCAGCAGCAGCGCATGAAAACGCAGGTTCTGCACGTAGTAGGACTGGCCGTCACGCTGTTCCAGCGCCTGGTCCATGCCGGCCAGCAACTGCTCAGCTTCGCGCCGTTGTTCGTCACCCAGGCTGTCGCAAGCCTGCTGTGCGGCGAAGCCAAACAGCAGTGCACGCAGTTCGTAGATTTCGGCCATTTCGCGCACCGAAATTTCGCGCACAAACACGCCGCGATTGGGCACCGCCACCACCAGGCCGATGCCGGTGAGCACGCGGATGGCCTCGCGGATGGGCCCGCGGCTGGTGCCCATGCGCAGCGCCAGCGCGGCTTCGTTCAGGCGCTCGCCGGGGGCGATGCTGCCGCTGTAGATCAGCTGCTGCAGCTGTTCGGCGATGCCGTGCGCCAAGCCTTGTTCAGGCCGCAGC
>JANNMQ010000858.1:0-3876 GCA_031398045.1 Rubrivivax sp. | reverse complement strand
GGTGGCCTGGGAACCCTTTCACTACGACGCACGCATGCACGTCGGCATTGGTGCGCAGTGGAAGTGTTTCCACACCACGGCCACCACCGACCTGCACATCTGGGGCCCCGACTTCAGCGGCACCGCGCACATCGAGTGGTTCGTGTTTTCGTTCGACCTCGACTTTGGTGCACAAACGCCCAGCGTGCCGATGGCCATCAGCGTCGACAAGTTCATGAAGTCCTTCCTCGGTGTGGAAGTGGACCTCACGAAGAAAGACGCGCAGCTCAGCCACGATGCCACGCTCGGCATCACGCTGGCCGAAGGTGTGGTGGGCGATGTGGACGGCACCCCGGTGGTGGCGCCCGCGGGCCTGGTGATCACCACCTCGTCGCGCGTGCCGATCACACACCGTGTGCTGGGCACCGGGGCGAGCAGCGCCGTGTCCGCGCCCGTCGGCAGCCGCGCTTTGGATGCGGTGGGCATGGCGCCTTCGGCCGTGACCGCGTTCACGTCGACACACTCGGTGAGCATCCAGCGCCTGGAAGACGGCACCTGGACGCCGGTGCAGGACACCGAGTTCGCGGTAACGCCGCTGCCACCTTCGGGCTTTCCGCCCGCGCTGTGGGCCTCGGGGCCGGTTGCCCGCAATGCGCTGCCGCTGCAGGCCGTGGGCGGCTTCAGCCTGAAGCCCGCCAAGCCGCCTGACAGCGGCCAGAGCAAGCCCATCGCCATCAAGGACATCAGCTACGCTGAATTGAAACCCAAGGCCCACGACCTGCGGCAGGTCAACCACCCCAGCGCACCGGGTGCTGCCATCGGGGGCAACAAGCTCCAAAAAGAGCTGGCCGATGCACTGCGCACGCTGGGCTTGGCGGCTTTCTCGCTGCAGCAGCCCCCGGCCGCGCGCAAGGCGCCGCAGATTCAGCTGGGAGCGAAGGTGGAGGAGCCTGCCAGTGTCTGAACCCCGCCCCGGCCCGACCATGGCTGACGACGACCGCATCGTGTTTGCCGACCGGCACGCACCGGCTTTGCCTGCAGGCGAATACCAGGTGCTGCTGAGCCACACGGTGACGCATGGCGCAGCTGCGGCCACCGCGCTCAAAGGCCAGCGCAGCCTGCCTTTTGTGGTGGCCGGGCCCCGCTTCGGCCTGGCCCCCAGTGAAGTCGCTGGCCAGTTCCCGCCGCCGGGTGCCGTGGGGGAGTTTGGCAACGTGCTGCCGCACGTGCTGCTGCGGCGCGCCAGCCTGCCCTGGGAGCGCTCGGCCGTGTTGGGCCAGGAGGGCAAGACGCCGTGGCTCGCGCTGCTGGTGCTGGCCGAAAGCGAGCTGAAGTCCAGCGCCTTGGTGCCGGCTGCCAGCCTCGTGACCGCGGCTGTGGGTGCCGCTGCGCCTGCGCTGGCCCCGGCTGCGCCCTTTGCCACCTTGTCACGCGAACCGGGCGACCAGCTCGGGCAGAGTGTGCAGGTGATCGACATCGACGCGGGCCTCGCGCGGCTGTGGTTACCAAGCGCTGACGAACTGTCGTTGCTGGCCGGTGTGCGCGAACTGCAAGACCAAGGCGGCCTCGCCAAAGGCGAACCGCGCGCGCTGGTGATGGCCAACCGCTTGCCCAGGCCCGGGCAGCGCAACCTCGTTCACCTGGTGTCGCTGGAGCAGCAGTACCGCGGCCAACCAGCCCAGCACTGGGCCCAAGGGCCCGCGCCCGGCGCCGCCACGCGCGTGCGGCTGGTGAGCCTTGCCAACTGGGACTTCACCTGCGATGCCGACAGCGTCCACTTCGAAGGCCTGCTCGAACAATTGACGATCGGCGAGTTTCGACTCGACGCTGCCGGCCTGGGCGCTGCGCAAGGACCTGTTGATGCCGGTGCAGTGCCCGTTGAATACCGTCTGGGTAACGGCGAGCATACGGCCGCCTGGTACCACGGGCCGCTAGCCACGCGCCTGCGCGCGCCGGTGCTGCCCCTGCCCGCGCGCCATGCCGATGAACTGCTGTTCACCGAAGCCGCCACAGGCCTGACGGACATCTCTTACGCGGCGGCCTGGACGCTGGGCCGCTTGCTGGCGCTGCGCGACCCGGGCGTCGGTGTGCCGCTGAACCAGTGGAAGCGTCAAGTCGCGCAGGCAGCGCATGCGGCACAGTGGGTTGACATCGCGCCTGCGGGCAAAGGCCCATCAGCGGGGCCCAACCAGGGCAGCCTGCTGAGCCCGTTGTTACCGGCAGCCTTGCACAGCTGGTTCGACAACGCGCTGGGCCGGCTGGCGGCTGTGCCGTTCAGCTACCTCGTGCCCGAGCCAGCCCTGCTACCCCCGGAGACGATTTGTTTGCTGCGTGTTGAGCCGGCTTGGCTGCAGGCGCTGGTGGACGGCGCGTTCAGCATGGGCCGTCACAGCCGGCTGCAGGCCACGCAGGACGCAGCCCTTGGCGTTGTGCTGCCACGGATGGCGGAGCGCTCTGCAGTGCTGCTGCGCTCGGCGCTGGTGGCCGGTTGGCCCGACCTCCTGGTCGACGGCTTCGGTGCGCCAACCGCTGCGCTCTCAGCCGGCCCGGCGCTTGCACCGTTGCGTTTTGAACGCCTGGCCAAAGACACACTGCTGGTGCTGTTCGAAGGCCGGCTCAACCGGGTGGAGCTGCACCTGCACCCGCAAGCCATGCACTTCGGTTTTGACGTCACGCCGGCCGGCGGTTTCAACAAGGGCAGCGCGGTGCCGGTGCCGATGCGGCCGGATACCGTGCAGCCGCCGCGTGGCGTGGTCGATATCGCGACGCTGCAATCGGCGTTGAAGACCAACGGCCCACACGCCTTTGCCGCGCGTTTGCTCGAAGGTGTGCCCAGAGCGTCATTCAGCCTGCAGGAGATCTGGTCGTGAGCGGCACCCTCGAACTGATGGTGCCGGTGGCCGTGCACGCCATCTGGCTGCCCCACGCCCAGCGTGTCGTCGGGCCGTTGGCCGACTTTGAACGACTGCCCTGGTTCGACGGCACACGCGACCGCAATGGCTCGGTGCCGCACATGGCCGCAGCCATCAACGCGCCACCGTTTTCCGACCACAACGCCTGGCTCGAAGCCGGCGTGCATCTGCAGTGGTCGCTGCCGGCCGGGCTGACACGCGGCGGCACCCGCCGCACGGCCGAGCGCACGGTGCAGGTGGGCGACCTGTGGTTCCCACCGGCGCCCAACCGCTGGCTGGTATTTCGACGTGAAGAAAACGATGCCCAACCGCAGCGCGCCTGGCTGGTGGAGAGCGACTATGTGCACCCGGCCGGCTCGCGGCCAGTGGGGGCGATTGCCTACCCGCTGCCCCACCCGCAGCCAGGGCAGGCGCCGTTTGTCTACCTGGGCCGCCAGGTGGAACTGAACCCCGCCACGCTGCTGCCCATCGACACCAACGTCAAAACAAGCGGCCCCGAAACCTCGCTCGCCACCTACGCACCGGCGCTCACGGCGGTGGGCAGCGGCGACCCGCTGTTTGCTGCGCACTACCCCTCATGCCGCAGCGTGTTCGGCCTGCACGACAACCAGCCTGTGCTCGACAGCTTGATGGGCTACCGCGTCTACGGCTGGTACGGTGCAGGCCTGGTCGAACCGCTGCACAACCTGAAGTCGGCCTTGCGTGACGACCTGGACCACGGCCCGCAGCGGGCCCGCAGCCTGCTTGCGCACCAGCGCCATGCCGAACAACTGGACGCGCTGAAGGCCCGCGGCCTGGACAACCACCACCCGCTGCCGGCCGCGCCTGTTGATGGCAACGACGCGCTCGATGAGGCGCAGTGGAACCAGGCGCTGCGACTGGCGCTGCAGGAGCGTTTTGGCTGGACCATCCGCAACGACACCGACACAGCACCGTTCCCGACCGACTTGATATGCGCCGGTATGACCGTCATTACCGCGGGTGT
>JANNMQ010000847.1:0-5173 GCA_031398045.1 Rubrivivax sp. | reverse complement strand
CTGGCATCGGCAGCGGTCATGGCCGCGACTTCATTGGTAACCGATGCCCATCACGTAGTTGCGCAGCAGTTCCTCTTCATGGTTGCCGGCCGCAAGCAGCACGCGCAGCCCGTCGCGGGCGTTCAGCACGCCCAGCGGATGTTTGTCAGGGCTCAGCAGCAGCACATGGATGAGACCCCGCGTGTGCATCATCGCCAACACGTCGGAGAGCTGGTCTTCCGGTGCGCAGACCGTGAACTCGCGTGTCATCACGTCGCCGGCCCGGGTGGTGAAGAAATCGGCATGGCCCAAGCCCAGACGCCGGACCAGGATGGTCTCGGTGATGATGCCCAGGGCCACACCGGCGGCATCGCACACCACCACGACGCTGATCTGCGCGCTCGACAGCAGTGCCGCCACTTCGGCCAGCAATGCGTCGGCAGCCACGGTCTGCAGCCGCAACCGGGCGACCGCTTCGACGCCTGACACCAGCGATGGCGCTGCGGCACGCGCCTCGGCGGCGGCCACCGGCGGGGTTTCGGGGAGCGGGCCGTCTGCCCGGACAGGAAGTTGTACGTTCATCGCGTGAGCGCCCGTTCAAGCTGCAACTTGTTCATGGTGGAGCGCCCTTTCAGACCACGCTGTCGCGCTTCGTTGCGAAGCTGCAGCAGGGTTCGGCCACCCGGCCCCTGGTGCGATCGCAGCCCCCCACGTTGGCCGGACGACATGTCGTTGACCGACGACGGGCTGGCTTCCACGGACTCGCCGTGTTGCGCCCTCTCCTTGTTGACGACGCGTGCGGCAATCTCTTGTGCAACCGCCTCGGGCTTGCCCCGCTCGACCAGGCTGCCCCTGATGTGCGCGTACTGGCGTTCGCGCTTGGCACTCCATGACTTCTGAGGCATGACCGATCCTTATGGTTCAGGGGTGGTGAGGGCAGCCCACGGACAGCGGGCAAGGGCCGGTCAAGGGCAGCGGCGATGTCCTGAAACCTCGCTTCGTCAATGCCCGCCACGACGGCATTCAGTTTGAGCGCCCTGCGGTCGATCACACAACCTCCGTCCTGCGGGGCCAGGTGGATGCGGGCCTGCACGCTGGCGGTCTTTCCGATCATGGCGGGAACCTTTTGGAGCGATGCAGCCCTGTGAGTGGGCCGCCGGAGGGCAAGGTCGGCTTGTCGTTAGACCAGTTATGCATCGTCGTCGCCTGGCAGCGGGCGGTCTGTTTGTCACCCCACAGACCCAGCCTGATCCGAGTGGCGCGCGCTCAACACACGAGATCTGTCATGGACCCCTAAGAGCGCGGCTGAATGCGCGGCAGACCGCGGCAGGCGGGCACCGGAAGAGCAAGTCGAGCTCAAGATGCCGGCCGGGCGGGGCGCGCATGTCAGAAGGTGGGTTGTTCCATGGCGTGCCGCCAGATCGCGCCTGGCGTTGCCATCCAGACACCGCCGGCGTCGCGCGCGGCGGCGAAGTGCTGCAGAGCGCGCCGCAAATGGCGCAGCCGGTAAGGCTGGCCAACGATGTACGGGTGTAGCGCAATACCCATCACCAGCGCCGGTGACTGCGCAGCCCGCGTCTGCTCGAGCATTTCGTCGAGCTGGTCGATGATCATCTGTGCGAAGTCTTTTGCATCCATCTGGCGCGCGATGATCATCGGGATGTCGTTGAGCTCCTGCGGATAGGGCACCGCCCACAGCGCTTTGCCGCTGCGCGTGCGCATCGGGTGTGGCTGGTCGTCGTGGCACCAGTTCAGCGTGTAACCGTAGCCGGTTTCCACCAGCAGATCGGGGGTGGTGCGGCTTTCCGATATCCACGGCGACAGCCAGCCCGCCGGCGCCTGCCCGCTCTCGCGTGCCATGCGTGCGCGGCAGGCGGCCAGCAGTTCGCGCTCGCCATCTTCGTCCAACAGGCCCTGGCGCTCGGCATTGCTGTGACCGTGGCCGACCAGTTCGTCACCACGCACCACACAGGCCCGCACCAGCTCAGGGCCATGGTCGTACAGCGCGGTGTTGATCAGCGCCGCCGCCGGCAGCCCAAGGTGGTCGAACAGTTCCAGGCAGCGCCAGGCGCCGACACGGTTGCCGTACTCGCGCCAGCTGAAGTTCAACACGTCGGGAGAGCGTGAATCGGTGCTGGCAGGCCCGATGCCGGCGCCCAGCCCCTGGCCAAAAGCGAAGTGCTCAATGTTGAAGCCGAGGTACACCGCCAGCCCTGCACCGCCGGGCCAGCGATAGGCGGGCCGGCGCGTGATGGGGCTGTAGATAACACGACCGTGGTCGGGCAGCAAGCCCGCGTACTGCTGCGGCATCGAACGCGAGGCCCGCGTCAGGGCGCGGCCAGACCGGCGCGGATCAGCAGCCACTCGGCGCTGTCGTTCCAGACGTCCATCTGCACGATCAGACCGTCCTTGACGACGTAACGATCAACGTAGCGATTGCCCTCGAAGGGTGTGCCATCGGGCCATTCGCCGTACAGCGTGCCCAGGCTGTAGACGACGTCGCCATCGTCGGCAGCCGCGCCGGGCGCGCGCGTCACCGTCTCGGTACGCTGAATGCGCTTCTTCACCCACCGGTAGCGCGCTTGGTTGAAGGCGGTGGTGTGGGCGGGGTCGTTCATCGGGCGGTTGCCGGTGAACCGGATGCGCAGTCCGGGCGCGGTGTAGCGGCGTGCGGCGTCTGGGTCGGGAATCATCACCAGACGCAGGAACTCGTCAACGATGTCGCCCGCGCTCTGCAGCGGGGTGGGTGCGGTGGTCATGTCCGCAATGGTACGAGAGGCGCTGGTGGATGCAACCCAAGTCAGCCGATGACCTCGACATTGGCCGTGCGCGCCACCGTGCGCCACTCGTCAATCTGGCCGCGAACCAGGCGCACAAAATCGTCGCCAAGCAGCGTGGGGTTGCGTGGCAGCGTTTGCAGATCTTCCAAACGCGCGGCCACGTCGGGTTTGACCAACACCTCGGGTATCAAGGCCGTGAGCCGCTGCGCGATGGGCGCTGGCAAACCTTTCGGCGCCGACAGCCCCAGCCACTGCGAGCCCGTCAGCTTGGCAAAACCCAGCTCGGCAAAGGTCGGAATATTCGCCATCGCGGTCAGGCGCCGCGGCGTCGACACGGCCAGCGCGCGCAACGAGCCGGCCTTGAGCGTTGCGACGTTGGTTGTGATCGGATCGAACACGCTTTCGATACTGCCGCCAAGCAGATCTTGCATCGCCGGCGCGCTGCCCTGGTAGGGCACATGGTCGTGATTCGGCGCCTTGCCTTCGATTTTCAGCAGTTCGCCGAACAGGTGGTTGGCCGAGCCGATACCCGACGTGCCGTAGCGCACAGGGCGGGTGCGCGCCGCGGCGACGTACTGCTCCAGCGTCTTGAAGGGGGAGTCAGCCTTGACAACCAGCACCATGGGCGCCTCGCACAGCATGCCCATGTGTGTGAAGTCGCTCAGCGGGTCGAAGGGCAGCGTGCGCCGGGTTGCCGCTGCGTAGATGTGCACGGCAGCATGACTGACGAGCAGTGTGTAGCCATCGGCCGCCTGCTTGGAGACCATATCGGTGCCGATGAGCCCGCCAGCACCAGGACGGTTTTCAACCACGACGCTCTGGCCCAGCGCCTGGCTGAGGTGGGGCGCGATGAGGCGGGACACCACGTCCACGAGGCCGCCGGGTGGAAACTGCGCGACCAGCCTGATCGGCCCCCGGCTGGGCCAGCCGCTGCTCTGCGCGCTGACGATGCCAGGCGCGGCCACAAATGAAGATGCGGCAGCGGCAAGAAGGTGACGACGCTTCATGGTGGACTCCTGTGAGCGTGTGCCGTCTTTGGAACGACAGGGGTGTACTGGAATGGGGCGGAACACGGGATGAGTGGCGAAATACGCAAGGCCTGTGCCACATCCCAGCTTCGCCCAGGGCACCATCAGAGTGCACGGGGGTGCACGGGGCCACCAGGCTCACCCGTTGCACCGTAGATTGCGCAGCCACCTGCTGGCAGTGGTGGCAGAGTCCGGGTTGCGCAACACGGCAGTGCCCTGAAGGTGGTCTGCCGCAAACTGCACGATCTTTCCACTTCGCATTGCAGGCATCACCCATGGCCCAACTGTCAGCCCAAGAAGCCGAGCACTACCAAACACAGGGTTACGTCATCCCCCGCTTTCAGCTGCCGCCCGACCGCGTCAGCCTGATGGTGAATGCGCTGGACGAACTGATCGCCAGCAACCCCGGTGTACGGCCTGAAAAGCTGGTGTCGGCGCATGTGGAAGGCGGCGCCACGGGCAACGCCGAAGGTGTGCGCGGCAGCCGGCAGTTTCTGCAACTGGCGATGGACCCCGCCATCGTTGAACTGGTCAGCGGCGTGGTGGGCGACGACGTCATCCTTTGGGGCTGCCATGTCTTCTGCAAGCCGGCCGGCGACGGCTACGAAACACCCTGGCACCAGGACGGCCACTACTGGCCCATACGCCCACTGGCCACCTGCACCGTGTGGTTGGCGCTGGAACCTTCCACGCGCGCCAATGGCTGCCTGCGGGTCATACCCGGCTCGCAGCGCGGCCAGCAGCTGTTTGACCACCTGCACGAAAACCGCAGCGACCTGACCCTGAACCAGCGCCTGGCGCCGCAGACTTTCGACGAAAGCACCGCGGTCGACCTGGAACTGCAGCCCGGTCAGATGTCGCTGCACGATGTGTACATGATCCACGGCGCAGCGGCCAACCGGTCGGCGCAGCGCCGAACGGGCGTGGCCTTGCGCTACATGCCCAGCAGTTCGGTGTTTGAACGCCACTTGCGGCCCGTGGACGGCCAAAGCGGCGTGCCGGTGAACTTTGCGCAGCGTCCCATCTGGCTGCTGCGGGGTGTGGACCGCAGCGGGCGCAACGACTTCAGCGTGGGCCACACCCGTTGAGGACACTGGCCACGACGGCTGAAGCGCCCACCCACTGGGGCGCTGTGGCGGCGGCCACGGCGGCCGGGTTTGCCATCGCGCTGAATGTCGGCAAGGTGCCGGTGGCCCTGCCCTTGCTGCGCAGCGAACTGGGCCTCAGCCTGGTGCAGGCCGGCTGGGTGTCGTCCATGCTCACCACTGTGGCGGTATTTTTTGCCGCCGCTGTGGGTATGTGGGTGGGCCGGCTGGGTGCCCTGCGCATGGTGCTGGTGGGCTTGCTGGTGTGTGGCGCCGCGTCGTTGCTGGCGGCGGCCAGCCA
>JANNMQ010000814.1:0-2514 GCA_031398045.1 Rubrivivax sp. | reverse complement strand
TGGGCTTTGTGCTGGGCACCGCTGTAGCGCAAAGCGACGGCGGCGCCGAAAAGCTGGTGCGCCAGATCTCCACGGACGTGATTGACAGCGCCAAAAGTGACAAGGCCATTCAAGGCGGCGACTTCGGCCGCATCCTGGCACTGGTGGAAACCAAGGTTATGCCGCACGTCAATTTCGAGGTCATGACCCGTTCGGCTGTGGGCCCCAAATGGCGCGAAGCCACCGCTGAACAGCGCAGCAAACTGCAAACTGAATTCAAGACGCTGCTGGTGCGTGTGTACTCGGGTGCACTGTCGCAACTGAGTGACCAGAAGGTTGAAATCACCAAGACCCAGCCGGTTCAGGGCAACACGCAAGTGGTGGTGCAAAGTGAAGTGCGTGGCAAAGGTGAACCCATCAAGCTGGACTACCGGCTGGACAAAGCCGCCGCTTCATCCACACCCGCAGCCGATGCGGCCTGGAAGATCATCGACGTCAACGTCGGTGGCCTGTGGCTGGTGCAAAACTACCGTTCGCAGTTTGCACAGTCCCTCAGCCAAGGTGGTATCGACGGCCTGATTGCCAACTTGGTGGAACGCAACAAAACGGGCGGCAAGAGCTGAATCAACGCCGGCCTCGCCCATCAGCGCCCCGCCATGCAACTGCCCGCTACCGCCACCCTTGCCGAGGCCGCCACACTGGCGGCCCAGTTGCCGGCTGCCGTGGCCGCCGGCAGTGGTGTGCTGCACATCGACGCCAGCGCGGTGCATGCGCTGGACAGCAGCACCTTGGCGCTGCTGCTGCAGGCACGCCGCTTGGCGCAGGCTGCTGGGCGCACGGTGGTGGTGGACGGCGCGCCACAAAAACTGCGGCAGTTGGCGCAGCTTTATGGCGTCGATGAATTGCTGTCGCTGTCAGAAGGTGGGTCGGGCTCACCACGGTCTGAAATCACGTAGCGCCGCGCGCGCAGGTTGCGCTTGATTTCTTGCAGCAGCGGCCGCAGCGATGCCGATCCCAGCCGCAGCGCCACACCGGTGGTCAACACGTCGATGATCAGCAGGTGCAGCAGGCGCGACACCATCGGGCTGTAGCGGTCGGCATCTTCGGGGTGGTCGGCAGCCAACAAGATGTTCTGCCCACCCAGTACCGACGCGTGCCGGGTTTCTTGCGCCAGCGGCGAGCCACTGGCAGTGATGGTGATGAGGTGGGCGCCCTTTTTGCGCGCGATGTCGGCGACATCGATCAAGTCTTTGCTGCGCCCCGAATTGCTGATGATGACCACGCAGTCACCGGGCTTGAGCATGGTGGCGCTCATCACTTGCATATGGCCGTCACTGACGGCGGCGGCGCTGACGCCCAGGCGAAAAAACTTGTGCTGCGCATCTTGCGCCACGATGCCTGAGTTGCCCACGCCGTAGAACTCGATGCGCCGACCTTCGCGACCAGCCTGCGCCAGCGCGGCGATGGTCCGTTCCATGGACTGACTGGAGGCGGCATTGCGGTAGCGCAGCATGGCCGCCACGGCGTTGTCGATGACCTTCACCACCAGGTCGCCGGCCTTGTCGTCATCGTCCACTGCACGGTGCACAAAAGGCACCCCTTCGTTGACGCTGCCGGCCAGCTTCAGTTTGAAGTCGGCCAGGCCGTCATAACCCACGCTGCGGCAGAAGCGCACCACCGTGGGTTTGCTCACATGGGCGCGCTCGGCCAGCTCCGTCACCGGCAAGGTGGCAAAGCTGCGCGGGTCGGTCAACAGCAGCTTGGCCACGCGCTGTTCAGCCGGCGGCAGCGCGGGGATGGAGGCTCGGATACGTTCAAGCATGGGCACGATAGTGAGGTTGCGGGATTGAGCCTGCATGAACAGTCCCGTGTGTGGTGGCACGTACCGTGATCCGTTCGGGCTGAGCCTGTCGAAGCCCTCGCGCGGGCGGTGGCGGGTGCTTCGACAGGCTCAGCCCGAACGGATCTCCCTTCTTCTCTTGATTGAGAGAAGGTTCAATAGGGCAGCTGGTGCGCACCCGGTGACCACTGCTTCAAGTTGGGCAGCGGCCGGCTGCCCTGCGGTGGCGTGAATTCGGCACTGGGCCACAAAGCTCTCAGGTCCAGACCGCCGGCGCGGTGCACCGCTTCAGGGGCTACGCCGAGGCCCACCAGCCAGGACGCGGCGTCCAGTGTGTAGTCACCCTGCTCAGGCCGTTGCAGTGCCGCTGCACTTTGCAGGTAGTTGCCTTTGATCAGGTCACCCCAGGCCACATCAGCCACCCCCAGGCCTACGAAAAGGTTGTTGAACCAGCGCTGCTGCACGGGGCCACGCAAGCGCTGCTCGTGCACGCGCACAAACTGCGCCGGCCGCCAGCCGCTGTTGACCAGCGTGTTGTTGATGAGCAGCAGGCGGTGCGAAACCGCGCTGCCCGGGGCTTCACCCTCGGCACCAAAAGCAATGATGGCCGGGTTGCTGCTGTGTTCACTTTGTGCAATCACGTTGCCCACCACCGTGGCCTGGCCCCCATGGGGAAATTCCAGCTCATAGGCCGC
>JANNMQ010000800.1:0-1598 GCA_031398045.1 Rubrivivax sp. | reverse complement strand
AGGTCCACGCCCTGCAGCGCGCGGTCCATGTGCGCGGCGTTGTTCACCACCGTGCCGCAGGTGCCCAGCAGTTCGATGTGCGACTCGTCCATGTCGTAGCCACGGAACACCGAGTTGCAGGGGATCAACGACACCGCTGTCGCGCCCTGTGCCAGGATGCTCAGCAGCCGCTGGTTGTATTCAGCGGGCGTGCCCAGGCCAATCAGTTGCCGCTGCGTCCAGGTACGGCCGCGGTGCATGGTGGCGTAAATGCCGCGCGTGTAGGGTGCTTGCCCTGGCAGGCCCAGCCCCTGCGCGCTGAGGTCGGGCTGCCAGTCAGCCGGGGTGTACAGCGGCTTGATCGGCACGCCGGACCGGTTGAACACCGGGCGGTCGGTGCCGATCTGCTCGGCATAGTCGCGCTGCCAGGTGTGGATGGGCTCGGCCAGTGCGTCGTTGGCGGCCAAGAGACGGGTGTCCAGGGCTTGGTTCATGGTGTGTTTCCGATCAAGGATGGGGCCAGGCAAGATGGCGCAAGAAACAGGGGCTGCGCCGCGGCTCGGTGGTCACGCTTCGGCGCGACGTGCGCGCACCGCAGCCGCCAGTTCGTGCACCCGCGTGGCGATGTCGGCCAGCGCACTGCCGGGGTGGAACACGCGCGCCACACCGGCTTGCAGCAGCATCTGCTCGTCTTCGTCGGGCACGATGCCGCCGACGATGACCGCCACATCACCCAGGCCGCCCGCGTGCAGCGCTTGCATCAGTTTGGGCACGATGAGGTGGTCGGTGGCGAGCGAAGAAATGCCGATCACGTCGACGTCTTCTTCGGTGGCCAGCTTCACCACGGTGGCAATTTCCTGCCAGGGTGGTGTGTAGATGACTTCCATGCCGGCGTCGCGCAAGGCCGCAGCCACCACGCGGCTGCCGCGGTCGTGGCCGTCGAAGCCGATCTTGGTGACCAGCACCTTGGGAATCAGAGGGGCGTTCATGCGGGAATCTCCTGACCTTGCCGGAGCAAGGCGTTGAACTGTCGCGCCAAAGCGCGTGGGGTCAGGGGCCCGTTGGGCCGGTACCAAATCGGCGCGCCGTTCAACGCACCCAGCAACAGCAGGCGCAACGCACGGCGGTCGGTGCGGCGCGGCAACGGCAGCGCCTGCACCAGCGCCACCCACAGCGCTTCATAGCGGTCGCGTGCTTGCACCAGCTGCGCGCCCACGGTGCCCACTTCAGCGGGCAGCACCCGCACCACCACGCGGGCGTAATCGTCATCACGCAGCACGGCCTCCAGGTGCGCCACGCTGGCGGCTTCCAGGCGTGCCCAGGGCTCCGTGTGCTGCGCCACGGCCTCCTGCACCGCGGCACTGATGCGCTCCACGCCCCGCTGGTAAATGGCAGCCAGCAGGTCTTCCTTGGTGTTGAAGTGGCAGTACAGCGAGCCCGGCAACATGCCCACGGCCCGCGCGATGTCGCGCACCGTCGTGGCCTGGAAACCCTGCGTACAGAACAGGTGTGCAGCGGCGTCCAGCACCTGCGGCAAGCGGCTGTCGGTGTGCGGGCTGCGAACAGTGGCAAGGGGCTGCATGGGGAGCGGGGGTTTGTGGTCTGGCCAGTAGCGGGAA
>JANNMQ010000786.1:0-12390 GCA_031398045.1 Rubrivivax sp. | reverse complement strand
GTCGGCGTCACCTTTTCTGGCCACGGTGAGCTCGTTCCCGGTCGAGTCCAGCTTGAAGGACGCGGCCGGCACCGACAGCGCCATCAGCAGGAATTTCAACTGGCGCTGCGCCAGGTCAGCGGAGTTTTGCATGGGCCCGCCCAGGGCGTCAGATTGAGCGCACCGGCCGCTGGTTGCCCACCGCGGGCAAACCGTTCATCACGAAGCGGTGGGTTTCATCGAGGCCGCCAAAACGCGGCCGATGCCACGCGACGCCATCTTCCGGCTGGCGTCGATGACCAAGCCCATCGTCTCGGTGGCCACGATGATGCTGGTGGAACAGGGCCGGCTGAAGATCAACGATTCGATCTTCACCTGGCTGCCGGAGCTGAAAGACCTGAAGGTGGAAACGCCCACCGGCGACGTGCCGCTGGCGCGCCCCATCACTGTGCAAGACCTGCTGATGCACACCGCTGGCCTGGTCTACGGCCCAGCCAGTTCATCGGAGCGCATCAAGAAGATGTACGCCGACCTCAACATCAGCGCCGGCGCTGCCGACCTGCCCGGTGACGAGATGCTCAAGCGGCTGGGCACAATTCCGCTGCAGCACCAGCCGGGCACCACCTGGTTCTATTCCATTGCGACCGACGTGCTGGGGCTGCTGCTCGAACGGGTGATGAACATGCGCCTGGACGCCCTGCTGCAGCAGCTGTTGTTTGCACCTCTGGGCATGACCGACACCGCGTGGTGGGTGCAGGCCAAAGACCGCCCGCGCCTGGCCGAAGCCTTGGACAATGACAGCCAGAAGGCGCGCATGCTGGCCGCCTACCGCCAGTTCGACGACCCCGCACCGCGCACTTACCTGGCAGGCGGTGCCGGCCTGGTGAGCACAGCCACCGACTATCTGAAGTTTGCGCAGATGGTGCTGGACAGCGGCAGCGACGGCAAACAACGTTACCTGTCGCGCAAGACGGTTGAATTCATGCTGGCCGACCACCTGGTGGGCAAAGCCGGCGTGCCCACCGGCACCACCGGGCCCGGTTATGGCTTCGGGCTGGGATGGGGTGTGCGCCTGCACGACGGTGTGTCGTGGACGGCCGGCAGCAAAGGCGACGCGATGTGGGCCGGCGCCTGGGGCACCAGCTTCTGGATCGACCCGCGCGAACGCCTGGTGGGCATCTTGATGGCGCAGTCGCCGTCCAACCGCATTCACACACGCATGCTGTTCAAGAACTTGGTGTACGGCGCGCTGTCGTAGGAGGTGGCGCTGACCGTACTTCAGATGCGACGTCTGAGGATCCGGCTCACGGCACAACGCGCACCCGAAGTTGCCGTGCGGCCTGGCGCAGCGGCCCGTCTTTGCACGCCAGCGGCAGCTTCAGCCGCGCTGCCAGCTCCAGATAGGCCGCGTCGTAAACGCTCAGCGCCAGCGTGCTGGCCAATACCGACAATTCGGTGAATGCCAACGCGGACATGTCGTGGTCTGTGGTGAAGCCCAAAGATTGCAGCGCTTTTAAGGCCGCGTCGCGTTCACCGGCCGTGAGCTTCTTTCTGCGCTCCAGCGTGAGCAATGCGTTGGCAATTTCCAGCGGCCACAGCGCCGGCACCACGATTTGCACGCCCTGCCCAATCTGGTCAAGCAGCGCAGTCGTTTGGGGTGTGGCCTGTGCTGGGTGCACCCAGGCGATGGCGATCGATGCGTCGACAACCAGGCGGCTGAAGGCCTTTAACGCCGTTTCCTTTGACGTCATTCCCTTTGACGCTATTTCCTTTGACGCTGTTTGCGCAGTCGCCAATTCCTTTGTGACCGATCCCTTGGCCATCAACGACGCCCCTCTTCGATGGCCGATCGAACTTCCGTCTCGGACAGCGTGGCGCGGCCCTTGGACCTGAGGGTTATCTGTTGCCGCAGCTGCTCAAGACCCAACACCGCCTGTTGCACCTTGTGCAGGCCTTGCCGCCCTTCTTGAACGATCCGGGCCACCGGTTTGTCATGCTTGGTGATGACGATTTCCTCGCCGCGGCCGACGCGCTCGAGCAGTTCGCCAAAACGTGTTTTGGCTTCGAAGGCGGTTACGGTACCCATGCTGTTGTCCTTAGCATCAACCAGTCGTTAACCAGTTTATCGTCGCCACAAGCTTGTTGCAATCACTGACCCGCCACATCGACGAAGCCCGGCATACCCTGTTGCTGGCGCTGCGGCGCCACGGCCAGACTTTCTCAGCCGCCGGGGCGATGGCAATCTTGTGTGCCGAACTGGGGCTGTGGGCCGATGCGGCCCGCCTCGGTGGGGCGTCGCTGGCCTCCGAGGGGCCGACCACCCTGTGGCGGGACCCGCGGTTCAGCCACGAGACCGCGCAGTGGCAAGCTTCGCTCGCCGCAGCGTCTTGCCCAGCCGCAGACATCGAACGGTGGTTGACCGAGGACCAGCGGCTGGACGAGGCAGCCATCCCGGCCATCGGCCAACACGTGGCGGCGCTCGTTCAGCACACTTGAGGATTTACTCCCTCTCTCGCTTGCTGGAGAGGGAGAAATTCAACACACCGAACGCGACTCGGTATCAGCTACCACGCGTCCAGCAGCCCAAAGCCCACAGCTCGTTGTCCCAGATCGACAGCACGGGCTCGAGCTTGTTGCCGACGCCGCTGACGCGCGAGCGGACGTACAGCGGAATCACATGGCCGTCGCTGACCACCAGGTCGTTCATCTGGATGGCCAGCGCGGCGCGCTTAACGGGGTCAAACTCCCGCTGCAAGGCGTTGTGCAGGGCGTCGTACTCGGCGTTCTGCCAACGCACCCGGTTGGAGCCGATCCACTTGTTGACCTTCTGCGGGATGCGGTCGGTCCTGTGAATCGCCAGGACAAGCTGCGGCTCGGGCGAAGTCATGACGTTGGCAACCCACATCAAGTCGGCCCACAATTTGTGCATCGTGTCCGCGTTGGTCACATCGCTGCCGAAGAAGACGACCGGCGTCACGGCCTTGAGTTCGAGCTCGATGCCGGCCTTGGCGCGCACGCCGTCTGCGCCCTTCTTCCAGCCTGCGTCGTCCAGCACCTGGTTGGCCTTGTCGATGTTGAACTCGAACGTCATGTTCGGGCTGCGAAGGCGGGCCTGAGCATTCAGGAAGTTGGCCGTGACCATGCCAGCGCGACCGAGGATGACGTCGACGATGCCCTTGCGGTCCACCAGCAAGGCCATCGCTGTGCGCACCGCCTTGTCGCTGAAAGCCGGGTGAAGGCTCTTCAAGTGGGCGCGTTCACCGTCCACTTCTGTCCACGGGTCTGCGGCGTTGAGCTAGATGCATTCGAGGTCGCCGCCCTGCTCCACCGCCACCCGGCCTTTACCGCCAGCTTCCAGGCGCCGCAGCAAGTCGTCTTCCACGGCGTTCAGTCCGTAGGCAAAGTCGTAGTCACCGGTCTGCAGCACGCTGCGCGCAGCGGTGATCGTCTCGCCGCCGCCTTTGAGCTTCAGCGCGTCGAAGAAGGGCTGGGAACGCCGGGCTGGACCCATATCGCCCCGGGCTTCAACGTCACGCCCGGCTCGGGCTGAAGCCTCGAGTGGCCGACGAGCGCGGCTGGTCTGAGAATACAATGACCACTTCAAGTGACCACTTCAAGTGACCACAGAGGCAACAGCATGAAGTCACATGAGATCGCGGCGGCAGCGTTCAAGGCTCAGTGCCTGAAGTTGCTGGACGACGTGGCCGCCACAGGGCAGCCTTTGACCATCACCAAACGCGGGCAGCCGGTGGCACGGCTGGTGCCCATCCCTGGGCCGCGACCCCTGTTCGGCGCGCTCAAGGGCAGCGTACTGGCCCAACGCGACATCGTCTCGCCCGTGGTCGAGCGCTGGGAGTCAGCCGCTTGACGGCCGTGCTGCTCGACACCCATGTACTGGTGTGGCTGGTGGGCGGCGACACCCAACTGTCAGCCCGAGCAAGGCGTCACATTGCTGCGGCCACCACGGTGTGGGTCAGCGCCATCACGCCCTGGGAAATCGGCATGCTGGTGGCCAAGGGGCGGCTGACCCTTGCCCAGGACGCGCTGGAATGGCTGGACGAGGTTTTGGCCCTGCCCGGCCTACGGCTGGCCGCACTGGAACCCGCCATCGCCGTGGCCAGCAGCCGCCTGCCGGGTGAACTGCATGGCGACCCCGCAGACCGCATCATTGCCGCCACTGCGCGCCACCTGGGCGCCAGCCTGGTGACGGCCGACGTAAAACTGCTGGCCTATGGCAAGGCCGGATTTCTCAGCGCGGTTTCGGCGGTTTAGGGCTCTAGCAGAAATAAATTGGACAGTTGGCCGCTGGATTGGGATGCGATGCTAGGCGCGAAGCGCGCAGTGTGGCCAGCCACACAAGCGATTCGCAACGACGCAGCGCGCCCAAGCCCAGCGAGTCAAGTGTTCAAGTTATTTGTGCTGGAGTCCTTAGCTTGGACATGGGCGTGAACGTAGAACGTGCGCCGTCTACCGCCCAGTCAGCGCCACATAGAAAAGGGGACGTAGAAAAGGGGACGCAAACCTCAATCCCTGTATCCCCGAATTTAAGGGTTGCGTTCCCTTTTCTGTGACCTGTCGCTGTCCCATGCAAAGCTTGCTACCTGGAGTGCCCCGTGAGCATGAGACGCCGCGCACTGCTTTCCAACCTGGTGTGGGTCGGCCTGGCCGCGCTGCCGCAGGCCAAGCGCATCGCGTTCCTGACCTTCCCTGCTCACCTGGTCGGTCAGCAGCAGCAGGAGACGCGCGAAGCGGCGGCAGTCCTCGGTATCGAGCTGCTCGTGGTCGAGAAGCGTGCAAGCGGCGCCTATGCCGCTGCCTTCGCCGAGATGCAGGCCGGTCGGCCCGTTGCCTTGCTGGTCGGTTCGAGCCAGATTTTCTTTCGCGACCGCAAGCAGATCATTGAACTGGCCGCCCAGCACCGCCTGCCCGCAATGTACGAATGGCACGATCAGGTGGAAGACGGTGGGCTGATGTCCTACAGCACCAGCCAGTACGGCCGTTTCCAAAAAACTCGCCGACTACGTCGATCGCATCCTGAAGGGCACCCCGGCGGGTGACCTGCCGATCGACCGGCCGACCACGTTCAAGTTCGTCGTCAACCTGAAGACCGCCAAGGCCCTCGGCCTGGCCTTGCCGGAGTCGCTGCGGTTGCGCATCGACGAGGTGATCGAGTGACGCGACACATGCCGAGGGCTGATCGGCACCGCGCCGAAACAGCCAGGCCCTGCGCCAGGCGTTGGAGATCGGTGGCGGTCTGCCGATGCTGCGGATAGGTGCTCGGGGCAGACTTCGCGCCGCTGCGGTTCACTGGCGCTGACATGTATCTACTCGATCACCCGATCAGCACTGAGCAGCAGCGCCTGCGGGAACGTGAGCCCAAGCGCGCGTGCGGTCTTCAGGTTGAGCACCAGTTCCAGCGTCGTCGCCTGCTCAATCGGCAGCTCACCCGGCTTGGCGCCGCGCAGGATCTTGTCGACGTACTGCGCCGCGCTGCGGATGCGCTCAGACAGGTTCACGCCATAGGACATCAGCCCGCCGTCGTCAGCAAACTGCGGGTTGCCGTAGATGGCGGGCAGCCGCTCGTGCGCGGCGAACTCGGTGATGCGCGAGCGATGCGCGGTGTTGGCCGCCGAGTCGGACACCCAGATCGCATCGGGCCGGTGGCGGCGCAGCTCTGCGAAGGCGGGGTCGAAGTCTGCGGTGCCGTCGATCAAGATGACAGCCAGTGCCAGCCCGTGTGTGTGCGCCGCCGCGGCGGCCGCCTCATTGCCCCCACGCGATTGCCCCGAGTTGCGCAGGTAGGTGATGCGCTTCAGCGCGGGCACAGCCAGCTTCAATAGCTCAAGCCGTTTGCTCTGAAGACCGGGGCCTGCATCGAGCGACGGGCCGGTGACGTTGCCACCGGGCCGCGCCAGGCTGCTGGCGTAGCCCATGGCCACCACGTCCGGGCCGATGGCCACGATAGGAATGCTGTGGGTGGCAAGTTTGGCGGCACGTGTCGCTTCCCCACCCGTCGTGACGATCACGCTGACTTTCTTCGCAACCGCCTCGGCGGCAAACTCATGCAAGCGCTGCTCACTGCCACCGGCGTAGGGCAGCAAGAAGTCACACGTCTTGCCTTGCTCCCGCCCAGTTCGCGCAGGCGCAGCGCGAGCGGATCGCGCATCTGCTCAGCCTCAGTAGCGGACCTGGGAAACGATCTTTCCATCCCTGACGACCGCCTTGATGTTGGCGCTGTTGACCATCCTTCCACCCACGAATGCCTTGATCGAATAGGTCACCGTATCACCGCTCACTTCGTAGTTGTAGGCCTCGACCTTGGCGCCTGAATCCGCCTCGCGTTGCATGTTCGCCCTGATCTCGGCTTTCCCCCTCAAGGTCGCCCCACGCGCCAACGACCCCGGGGAGGTGACGAAGACCGCGTCATCGGCCAACAGGGCCGCTGCTGCGTCGACTTTGCCAGCGTTCAGCGCGTCGTATCGAGCCTGGACGACAGCCGCCGGTCCGCTTGTCGGTGCGGGTGAGGACGTGGCGCAGGCCGAGATGATGAGGGTCAGCAGCATGGCCGCCAGTGCGAATCGAGAAGTCTTCATACACGTTCCTTGTCTTCCTGGTTGAGTGAAGGGTTGTGGTGGGGGCATTGAACTTGCGACCGGCCGGCCTGTCGATTGCACTTTCGGGGCCTTTTCGGGCAGTCGGCACCCGCCCTTGTGGGCGGTCGGCACCCGCCCTTTCGGGCCGTGCCGCGGCCCGAAGGTCTGTGGTCTCGGAGCACGCGCATGCCTTTAGACTGGGCCGAACCGCGCTCGCTGCTGCGCGCGTTGAGCCGGAGTCCGTTTCGGACCGGCGTCAGGCCCCGGAGTGCTGCGAATGACCATGAGACGCCGCCAACTGCTTTCCAGTCTCGGTTGGGTCAGCCTGGCCGCGCTGCCACAGGTCGCGGCCGCACAGGCGAGCGCTCGCGTCTACCGTGTGGGCGTGCTGCGGCCGGGCGCCGCGCCGCCACCTGGGGTCAGCCAGGGTTACTTCCAGGCCGCGCTGCGCGAGCTCGGTTATGTCGAGGGCCAGAACCTGCTGCTCGACACGCGCTACTCTGGTCCCCAGATCGAGCGGCTGCCCGCCATGGCGCGCGAGATGGTGCAGGCGGGTACGGATGTCATCGTCGCCATCGGCGACCTGCCGGCGCGGGCGGCGAAGGAGGCGACCACCCGCGTGCCGATCATCATGTTCGGCAACTTCGAGCCGGTTGAACTCGGGCTCGTCCAGAGCCTGGCCCGGCCCGGCGGCAACCTCACCGGCGTGCTGATCGCGCCGGACGGCTCCATCGCCGGCAAACGGCTCGAGCTGCTGATGGCCGCGGTGCCGCAGGCCAAGCGCATTGCGTTCCTGACCCACCCGGCTCGTCTGGTTGGTCAGCAGCAGCAGGAAACACGCGAAGCGGCGGCCGCCCTCGGTATCGAGCTGCTCGTGGTCGAGATGCGCGCCAGCGGCGCCTATGCCGCTGCCTTCGCCGAGATGCAGGCCGGCAGACCCGGCGCCTTGCTGGTCGGTTCAAGCCAGATCTTCCATCGCGACCGCAAGCAGATCATCGAACTGGCCGCCCAGCACCGCCTGCCCGCGATGTACGAGTGGCACGATCAGGTGGAAGACGGCGGGCTGATGTCTTACAGCACCAGCCAGTACGGCCGCTTCCAGAAACTCGCGTCCTACGTCGATCGCATCCTGAAGGGCACCCCGGCGGGCGAGCTGCCGATCGACCGGCCGAGCACGTTCAAATTTGTCGTCAACCTGAAGACCGCCAAGGCCCTGGGCCTGACGCTGCCGGCGTCGCTGCTGTTGCGCATCGACGAGACGATCGAGTGAGGTGAAACGCACGGAGGCGCGTGTGCTTCCCCGCCCGCCACAACAGTCACGCTGCGGCCTATTTGACCAGCGTCAAGCCGCGGTCCCCGCGCGGGTCGTCGGCCCACTGCGCGCTCGCATCAGCGCGCCGCTGCACCTTGCCGCCCGTGCCGTCGGCCTTGATGATGTAGCGCAGGTGCGCGCAGCCGCTCATCAGCGGCTGGTTGGTGATGGTGATGGTGGTGGCCGTGCGCTCGACGCTGGCCTTGGTGGGGCGCATGCAGGGGTCCGTCACGCCGGTGCGCAGCGTCTGCACCGTCGCCACGCCGTCCTCCTCCTTGAGGACCAGGGTCGCGGGCCGGGCCTACCTTCCCTGGGATCGAAGACGATGAGGTTCCAGGTCTGCGCCAGCGACAGGGTTGGCACGACGACGAAGGCGGCGAACAGCAAGGGCGCTTTGCTCATCAAGGTCTCCTTGAAACGTATTTGGGGGTTGATTGGAGAGCGCGCGGACGGACCTGTCGATGGCACCTTGGAGCCCCTTTCGGGCCTGTCAGCTCGCTTGCACCAGCCCTTTTGGGCAGGTTGACGCGATGCGGTTTTGCGTCGCTGCGGTGATCCAATGGCATTGCGCCCTCAAGCCATCTTTGAGCCCCCTTCGAGCCCACGCCTGCCGCCCCCATGCCACGCCTGCCTCAGCTGCGCTTCAACGGCCTCGCACCCAAGTACGCGCTGTGGATTGCTGCCCTGGTGGCGACGCTGCTGGTGTTCAGTGGTGCGCTGAACCTGCAGTTCGCCTGGCGCGAGAACCTGGCTCACATCGACGCGCTGCAAGCCGAGAAGGCGCGCGGTGCGGCCACCCGCATCGAGCTGTTCATCGTCGACATCGAGCGGCAGATCGGCTGGACCCTGCTGCCGGCTGCCTCTGCCGCCTCTTCCGATGCACCCGCGCTGCGCCACACCGAGCTGCTGAAACTGCTGCGCCAGGCACCGGCCATCACCGATGCCGCCTGGATAGCCGCCGACGGCCTGGAGCAGGTGCAGGTGTCGCGCCTGACGCTGAACCGGCTGGGCCACGGCCTGCCGCGCCCCGACGACCCCGCCTTCACCGGCACCGCCCAGGGCCGCACCTGGCGCGGCGCGGTCACGTTCCGCAGAGATTCAGAACCCTATTTGCGTGTGGCACGGCGCGCCCCTGCGGGGGGTGGTGTCACGGTGGCCGACATCAACTTGAAGTTCGTGTGGGAGGTCGTCGCCCTGCCGGTGCTGGGTGCCGGCGGTGTGGCCTACGTGGTGGACGACCAGGGCACGCTAATCGCCCACCCCGACATCAGCCTGGTGCTGAAGAAAACCGATATGCGCGTCCTGCCGCAAGTTCGGGCCTCGTTGACCGAAGCCAGCGATGGCGTGCGCCCGCACACGGCCGACGCGGTGGACACCACCGGCCGCCCTGTGCTGGCCGCCTCGGCGCGGGTGGACTTGCTGGGCTGGACGGTGCTGGTCGAGTCGCCACGCAGCGAAGCCCTGGCGCCGGTGTTGAAAAGCGCCTGGCGGCTGGCCGCGGTGGTGCTGGCGGGTTTGCTGCTGTCAGTGCTGGCCAGCGTGCTGCTGGCGCGCTCGCTAACCAAGCCCATCCAGGCGCTGCAGCGCGGCGCCGACCGCATCGGCGCGGGTGACCTTGAACACCGCATCGCGGTGACCACGCACGACGAGGTGCAGGCCTTGGCCGAGCGTTTCAACCAGATGGCCGGCAACCTGCAGGCCAGCGTGGGCCAGCTCGAGCAGCGGGTCGCTGAACGCACCAGCGAACTCGCGGCGGCCAACCAGGCCAAAAGCCATTTCATCGCCGCCGCCAGCCACGACCTGCGCCAGCCGGTGCATGCGCTGGGTCTTTTTGTCGGCCAGCTGCGAGGCGCCACCGACGCCAGCGCGCAGCGTGAACTGCTGCAGCACATCGAACACTCAGTGGCCGCGTTTGAGGCCCTGCTGGAGTCCTTGCTCGACATCTCGCGGCTGGACGCCGGCACGGTGGCCGTACGGCGCCAACCGCTGGCGCTGGCGCCTTTGCTGCAAAGGCTGGTGCGTGGCCAGGCCGAGCTGGCGCGGCGCAAGGGTCTGCGCCTGGCACTGCGTGTGGCGCCGCAGGTCTCGGCGGTGGATTCCGACCCGGTGCTGCTGGAGCGCATCGTCAGCAACCTGCTGGGCAACGCGCTGCGCTACACCGGGCATGGCGGCGTGTTGATCGCGGCGCGGCTGCGCCATGCGGGCAGCGGGCCTGCGGGGGTGGAACTGCGTGTCATCGACACTGGGCCGGGCATCAGCGCCGAAGAGCTGCCACAGGTGTTCCGCGAGTTCCACCGCGGCCACAGCCATGCCGGCAGCGCCGACCCCGGGCTGGGGCTGGGGTTGGCCATCGTGCGCCGCCTGACCGATTTGCTGCAGCACGGTCTGGTGCTGCGCTCGTCGCCGGGCCACGGCACCTGTTTCACGCTGCGCCTGCCTGTTTCCAACGCAGCCAGCAACGGGGCCGCCGGTACGACAGAAAACGCGGCCGAAGCGCTGCCCGAGCCGGCACACCGAATGGCGCACAACCCGCTGCAGGGCCGCCGTGTACTGGTGATCGACGACGACCCCGCGGTGCGTGAAGCGATGCGGGGTCAGCTGCGCCAGTGGGGAATGGACGTGCTGCAGGCGGCCGATGAGGCCGGCGCCTGGGCGGCGTTTGCAGACCCCGCGGCTGCGCCGCAGGCGGTGCTGGCCGACCTGCGGCTGGCCGCTGGTGTGAGCGGCCTGGACCTGGCGCTGCGCCTGCTGGCCCGGCACCCGGTGCCCTTGGCCATCGTCACCGGTGAAACCGAAGCCCAGCATGTGCAGGCAGTGGGCCAGGCGGGGTTGCCGCTGCTGACCAAGCCGCTGCGGCCGGCACGCCTGCGCGCGCAGCTTGAGTCCATGCTGGCATCACCGCCGGGCTGACAGTCAACGCAGGGCGCGGTTGATCATCAGCGCCCTACACATCAACGCGGTAGTGTTGTTGCCGCTGCACCCAGGCCCAGGCGCGCTGCGGCCAGCGCAGCCTGGGTGCGGCTGGACACACCCAGTGCACGCAGCACTTCGGTGACATGGGCCTTGACGGTGCGCTCGGCCAGACCCAGCTCGTCGCAGATGATCTTGTTGGGCATGCCCCGCGCGATCAGCTCCAACACCTGCAACTGCCGGGGCGACAGACCCAGGCTCTGCAGCGAAACGGCCTCGGCCGCACGCAGCGGTGCGCTGTGGTCTGGTGCCAACACCTCGGCCGGCAGGTATTTGCCGCCAGCCAGCACCAGGCGCAAGGCCGACACCATCACCTCGTTGCTGGACGCCTTGGGGATGAAGCCGGCAGCACCCGCGGCCATGGCGGCCAGCACCGTGCCGCGGTCGTCGGCGCTGGACAGCACCACCACCGGCAGGGCCGGGTGGCGCTGGCGCCAGGCCTTGATGGCCTGCACGCCCGACAGACCACGCAGGTTGAAGTCAAGCAAGAGGACCTCGAGCTCGCTTTCGTTCTCGGCAATGGCAAAACCTTCGTCGCAATCGGAGGCCGTCAGCACCGTCACCGATTCGGCCAGCGCCTGCACCACATGGCGCACAGCCTCGCGGATCAGCGAGTGGTCGTCAACAACAAGCAGCCTCATGGGCAGAGTCTATCGAGCATTCCACATGTCACGGCAGGTCACGGCATGTCACGGCAGGTCTCACCCACCGTTCGCACGGCGCTTGTTGAAGTGCCGCATCAGCGTTTGCGGGTTCCAGCGGCCGCGCAGCCCAATCAGCACCACATGGCCGTTTGGCACGTCGTGGGCTGGCGTCACCGCCCAGCGGCCACCAGCCACTTGCAGACACTGGCCCGAGACCAGGCCTTTGGCACGCAACACGCCGCTGTCGGCTGCAGCCAGTTCGGCACCCAGACCGTGCAGGTCGGTATCGGCAGGCAACAGGAAACTGCAGCTCTCGAACAATGTCCCGGCATGCTGTTCCCGGCCCCAGCGGGGGGCCATCGGGCGCGACGCAAACGCGGCCTCTGACCCTGACCCTGACACACCCGGCCCACCAGCGCCACCAGCACCACCAGCACCACCAGCGCCACCAACGCCATCAACACTCTCGCGCCAACCCAGCAGCAACTCGGGCCACACCGCATCCACAGCCCCGGCCCACTGTCGGGCAAGCGGTGCGGCGCGTTGCAGCCAAGCGCTGGTGGCCTGCAAGGCCGCTGTGGTCACCAGGTCGGGTTTGTTCAGCATCAGCCAGTCGGCCTGTTGCAGCTGTTGGCGCACGGTGTCGCCCACGTAGCGGTCGGTGGCTTGGCGCTGGATGTGTTCTGCGTCACACACCACCAACGTGCCCACCACGTCAGCCGCCTGCACCAGGCGCACGGTGCGGGCCACGTTGGCGGGCAGCGCCACGCCGCTCAGTTCGATCAGGCACACGTCGGGCGCTGGCTGGCGTTGTGTCAAGCCGGTCAGCGTGCCCACCAGGTCGTCGCCAAAACTGCAGCACAGGCAGCCGCCGGTCAGGCTCAGCACGCCG
>JANNMQ010000775.1:0-9499 GCA_031398045.1 Rubrivivax sp. | reverse complement strand
CATGGGCACGGCGTCTTGCAAGCGCTGGATCACGATGACGGGTATCACAGGGCCGTGGGCGACCAGTTCCAGGGTGTTTTGCATGGATGCGTACTTTTAGTGTTAGGAATACCGGTAGTGAACTACAGCCACGATACCGCGCCTTCTTCAGCGCTTTTTACGTTGCGACGCATGCCGGCAAAGAGTTCGCGGCCCAGGTCGTGGCCATTGATGTCGGCCTGGGCTGCGTCGATGCTGGTGTAGGCGCGGGCGCGAAACTCATCGGCGGGCACCAGCGCGTCCAGCGTGCCGGCCACGGCGTCCATGCGGATGAGGTCGCCGTCTTGCACACGCGCCAGCGCGCCGCCGGCCAATGCCTCGGGGCTGCAGTGGATGGCGGCCGGCACCTGGCCACTGGCGCCGCTCATGCGGCCGTCGGTCACCAGCGCCACGCGGTGCCCCTGGCCCTGCAGCACGGCCAATGGCGGTGTCAACTTGTGCAGTTCGGGCATGCCGTTGGCCTGCGGGCCCTGGAAGCGCACCACCACCACCACGTCGCGGTTCAGCTCACCGGCCTTGAACGCGGCGTGCAGGCCTTCCTGGGTGGTGAAGACACGGGCCGGCGCTTCGATGATGTGCCGGTCTTCGGGCACGGCCGACGTCTTGATGACGGCGCGTCCCAGGTTGCCCTGCAGCAGTTTCAGTCCGCCGCTGGCAGAAAACGGCTCTGTGGCCGGGCGCAGCACCGTGCTGTCGCCACTGGTGCCGGCCGGCAGCCAGCGCAGCGCAGCGCCATCGTCGAGCACCGGGTTGCAGCCGTAGTCGGCCAGGCCGCCGGCGCTGACGGTGGCCACGTCGGCGTGCAGGCCGCCGCTGTCCAGCAGCTGGCGCAGCACATAAGCCGGGCCGCCAGCGGCCTGGAACTGGTTCACGTCAGCGCTGCCGTTGGGGTACACCCGGGCCAGCAGCGGTGTAGCGGCTGAGAGCTCGGCAAAGTCGGTCCAGTCGATCACGATGCCGGCGGCGCGTGCCACCGCCACCCAGTGGATCAGGTGGTTGGTGCTGCCACCGGTGGCGAGCAGCGCCACCATGGCATTGACGATGACCCGTTCGTCGACCAGACGGCCGATGGGGGTGAAGCGCTGCGTAGCCTGCGTGATGGCCAGCGCAGCGCGCACGGCTTCGCGTGTGAGCGCCTCCCGCAAGCCCGCATGGGGGTGCACGAAGGCCGCGCCGGGCACGTGCAGGCCCATCGCCTCCAGCAGCATCTGGTTGCTGTTGGCGGTTCCGTAAAAGGTGCAGGTGCCAGCGCCATGGTAGGCCGCACTTTCTGCCTGCAGCAGTTCGGCGCGGCCCACCTGGCCCTGGGCGGCACGCTCGCGCACTTTGGACTTTTCGCTGTTGGAAAGCCCGGTGCTCATAGGGCCGGCTGGCACAAATACGCAGGGCAGGTGGCCAAAGTGCAGCGCTCCGATCAGCAGCCCGGGCACGATCTTGTCGCACACCCCCAGCAGCAGCACGGCGTCATACACGTCGTGTGTCAGGCCGATGGCCGTGGCCATGGCGATGGTGTCGCGCGAAAACAGGCTGAGCTCCATGCCGGGCAGGCCTTGGGTCACGCCGTCGCACATGGCGGGCACACCGCCGGCCACCTGCACCGTGGCACCGTGGCGCCCCGCTTCGTCGCGGATCAGTGCGGGGTAACTTTCATAAGGCTGGTGCGCCGACAACATGTCGTTGTAGGCCGTGATGACGCCCAGGTGCGGCGCACGCCGTTGCCCGATGGGCACCACGGCGCGCTGTTTGTCGTGGTTGGGCAAGGCCGCAAAGGCGTGCGCCACATTGGCGCAGCCCATGCGCTCGGGGCCCGGCGGGCGCGCCACCAGGCGATCGATGCGCTGCAGGTAGGCGCTGCGGGTGCTGCGGCTGCGCTCGGTGATGCGCTGGGTGACTGCTGCAAGGGTGCTGTGGATACCGTCTTTCATGCGTCGCCTGACCATGTAACTGACAATCTCATTATTTAGTAACTGAGTTACATCGTCAAATCAAGATCAAACACCGCCGCGGCGGCGGGGCAGGGCTGCGAGGTCTGACAGCAGACTTGTGCCGGGCTTGTTTTGTAGCCACACCGCGGGCATGCTTGCAGCCGTGCACAGCGGCAGCCCCCTTCTTACGCCCGCCATCCCAGCATCGCTGGTGTTGCGCGACCCCGAAACCGCCTACCAGCAACTGCGCGCGCAATGGCCTCGCGATCAACCCTGCTGGGTTTTTGGCTATGCATCACTGATTTGGCGACCCGAGTTTCAGGCCACCGAGCGGCGCAGTGCCTTGCTGCACGGCTGGCACCGCGCGCTGCGCATGCGTTCGCGCGTGAACCGCGGTTCACCGCAGACACCGGGCCTGGTGTTTGCGCTGCTCAGCGGTGGCGCCTGCCGAGGTTTTGTCTACCGCCTGCGCGGTGAACACATTGAACAAGACCTGCAGCAACTGTGGGCACGCGAAATGCCCACCGGTGTGTACGACGCCCGTGTGCTGCCATGCCGCACTGCCAGCGGCACGGTGCCAGCGCTGGCATTCACGCTGCCCCGCAGCAGCCCCGCCTGCCTGCACCGGCTTTCAGACGGGGAACTGCTGTACGCCCTGCGCCACGCCCATGGGCGCTATGGCAGCACGCTGGACTACCTGGTGCAAACCGCGCAGGCCCTGCACCAGGAAGGGGTGCGCGACCGCGAGATTGAACGCCAGGTGGCGTTGGCGCAGCGCCACGGCCTGCTGGCGCGGTGAAACCGGTGCCCGATTGGCTTTTGCCCTTACCGCCTGCTGCCTGCTGCCTGCTGCCTGCTGCCTGCTGCCTGCTGCCTGCCGCTTGCCGCTTGCCGCCGGCCAGCGGTCAGGACTACAGCGAGCCCACCGCCGCCCAGGTGCGTGCAATCTCGGCCACGCCGTCGGTGCCCTTGATGCCGCGCAACGTCTGCACGCCGGCCGCTTTTTCTTTGGCTGATTTCATCTGCGCCAGGCCCAGCCGCAGCTTGGCATCTTCAGGCCGCTTCAAGTTGCCTTTGGCAATACCTTTGCGTATCAGGTCGATGCCTTTGTCCACTTCACCCAGCGACACGTAGGCCACGCCCACTTTCACCAGCCCATCACCTTCTTTGAAGGTTTCTGCTTCGGTGCTCTGCTTGGCCAGGGACTCTTTGGCTTCACCTTCCTGTTTCACCGCCAGGTCGCGCAAGCGCTGGTGGCGTGCCGCTTCGGTTCCGGTGCCCATCAACCCGGCTTTGATGCCCTGGTCGATAATGCCGCGGGCCTCAGTCGGCAGCCCGGCTTGCAGCGACAACTGAGCCAGTTCCATGTAATCCTCGGTCCGCGACAGTGTGCCCGTGGCCAGACGCAGGCGCAGCACGTCGAGCGCAAAGCGGTCAGCAAAACCGGGCTTGCGCGGCAGGCGGCCCAAGTAGGCATTCCAGTAGTCCTTCTTGGGGTAGAACAGCGCCAGCTTCTCCAGCGTCACCACCTGCCCGCTGCTGTTGTTGGTGCGCGATTGGGCATCGGCCAAGCGCAGCAGGTCGTCTTCACCAGGGCGGCGGCCCGCCTGTTCAGCGGCGGCCACCGCGGCACCGGCTTCGCGAGCGATGGCACCGTAGTCACCGCTGGACGACTGCAGATAGGACTGCAGTTGTTTCACGCTGCCGCTGTTGTTGCCCGCGGCCACTGCTTTGGCCAGCCATTCGCTGGCTCTGCCGTTGTTGCGCATCTGCGCGTAGGCGGAAGCGAGCTGCTCGGCGATCTGGCCTTGTTCTGCACCGCCAACGCGGCCGTAGATGGATTCCAGGGCCTGCACCGCCGCGCCACTGTCGCCGGCACGTTGCGCTGCGGCTGCTTTCATGCGGTCGATGGTGAGCTGTTCTGCAGCCGTCTTGCCGCCCACGGCGTCGGCTTCACGCGCTTTGGCCAGCGCTTCCTTGGCCTTGCCAGCACGCAGCAATTCGCTGGCCTGCTGCAGTGGTTTGCCGACCTCGGGGCGCATGCCTTGCGCCCCGGCGGTACCCATCAGTCCGGCAGCCAGCACAGCCAGCAAGGCTGCGCGTGCAGCATGGGTGGTTGGGGCCAGGGTCAAAGGGTGCAGGGTCATGATGGGCGGGTGTTAGCAAGAACTGAAAGACGAGGGGCCGCTGCAAATGCCGGCCGTGAAACAGAGACGGCGCACTGGGCGCCGCCGGCCTGGGCCATCAACGCACCGGCGGCCGCAACGGTGCACCTGCTGGCAGTCAAGCCAGTGGTCAGAGAAATTGCTCGTTGCCGACGATGCCGATTTTTGTCACACCCAGCCGCTGCGCCGTGGCCATGATCATGGCCACATGTTTGTAGGTCACCAGTTTGTTGGGACGCAAGTGCACCTCGGGTTGGTCGGCCTGTGCCGCTACCGCAGCGAGCCGCGTTTCAATGGCGCTGCGGTCGCCGGCCTGGATGATTTCACCGTTCCAACCGATGGTGCCGTCGAAGTCGACATCGATACGCACCACCTCGGGTGGCTTGGGCGGTGGTGCGGCCTTGCTGGGCACCGGCATGTTCATCTTGACGGCGTGGGTCTGGATGGGGATGGTGATGATGAACATGATCAACAACACCAACATCACATCGATGAGCGGCGTGGTGTTGATGTCGACCATCACCTCACCGCTGTCGTCGCCACTCGAATTGCCTACATTCATTGACATGAGAGGGGTCCTGGTCCTGGTCTTGATGCTGGTATGGGCCTTGTGCGCCTGCGGCTCGCGTCAGCGGCGACCGGCGGCGGCGGTGGGTTCGGTGATGAAGCCCACTTTGAAGATGCCTGCACGCTGGCAAGCCACCACCACCCGGCCTACCGACTCATAGCGCACTTCAGCGTCGCCCCGGATGTGCACCTCGGGCTGCGGTTCTTTCACCGCGGCCACCTTCAGTCGCGTGACCAGGGCTTCGATGTCGGGCAGGCGCTCTACACCCCAATGCACCTCACCGTCCCGGTTGACGGCGATGACGATGTTTTCAGGTTTGGTCTGCAGCGGAATGTTTTGTTCCTTCGGCAGTTCAAGCTTGATGGTTTGCGTGACCACCGGAATGGTGATCAAGAAAATGATCAGCAGCACCAACATCACGTCCACCAATGGGGTGGTGTTGATGCTGTTGTTCAGCTGCTCTTCGCCGTCGTCTTCCGACGCGCCGACTTGCATCGCCATCACTGGTCTCCGGTTGCGGGTACTGCAGCCAGCGCGGCCCAGGGGGTTGACGCGCGGGCCAGGTTTTTAGCGTTTGCCGGCCAGCAACACGTTCAGCAGGTCGCCTGAAAAAGCGCGGGTCTGGTCCATGATGCCTTTGTTGCGGCGCACCAGCCAGTTGTAGCCCATCACGGCCGGCACAGCCACGGCCAGGCCGATGGCCGTCATGATCAGCGCTTCACCCACTGGGCCTGCCACTTTGTCGATGGACGCTTGACCGCTGATGCCAATCTTCACCAAGGCGTTGTAGATACCCCAAACGGTGCCAAACAGGCCCACAAACGGTGCCGTGGAGCCCACCGTGGCCAGCACGGCCAGGCCGTCGGTCAGGCGGCTTTGCACGCTGCCCACGGCGCGGTCGATCGACATGCTGATCCAGGTGTGTTTGTCGATGGCCTCGACCATCGTGCCTTCGTGGTGGTCACTGGCCTTGATGCCTTGCTCGGCGATGTAGCGGAATGCCGAACCTTCTTCCAGCACGCCGACACCGGCCTTGATGGAAGCGGCTTTCCAGAAAGCCTCACCCGAGGCCTTGGCGCTTTTCATCATGGCGCGTGATTCGATGAGCTTGGAAATGATGACGTACCAACTGCCCATGGACATGATGATCATGATGATCAAAGTGCCTTTGGCGACAAAGTCGCCCTCTTTCCACATCGCTTCCAGACCAAACGGGTTTTCGACCGCTTCCTGGGAAATCGTATTCACGGCAGCAGCCGGTGCGGCGGCCGGTGCAGGGGCCGCAGGCGCTGCTGCTTGGGGCGCGGCTGGGGCAGAAGCCGCTTGCGCCAGAGCCGCCGTGGGCAGGCTGACGGCCAGCACAAAACCAGCAAGCAGGCTGGCCATCGACTTGGTGGCCCAGGAACGATGGGTTGTTGACGTGGTGAAGGACATGTGGACTCCAGGGGTCGAAAACACCCGCCGGTGGGCGGTGGTGTGCAAGAAAATAGGTGGTGGAAAAGAAGGTGGCGGGTGCACCGCTTCAGTCGAGCTTCCAGACGTATTCAACGTCGAACGACCCGCCCATGGGTTTGCCGTTTTCGTCGCTGCCGGGCCTGAATTTGCATTCGCCCAGCTTGGTCAGCGCCACGCGGTCGAGCAGCCGATGTTCGCGGGTGGGGCCGGCTGACTTGACCACCTCGCTGCCCGTGACGCGTCCGTCTGGGCCCACCGTAAAGCGGACTCTGGTGGTGCCCGTGGCATCAGCGCGTTGTGCAGCAGGCGGATAGTCTTCACCTGTGGGTGCACAGTCCTTGGCATTGGCAATGGCCGGTTTGGCTGCCAGCTTGGGCGGCGCGGGAGGGGGCGGAGCCGGCGCGGCGGCCACGGGTGCCGGCGGGGCAGCCGGCGCAGGCGGCGGCGATATAAACACCGGCGCCGGGGGCGGCGCCACCGTGGTGGTGGTGATGGTGGGCTGCGGCGTTGGCGGCGGGTTCACATTCACTTCGGGCGGGGGCACGAAGGACGGTGGCGGTGGCGCAAACTTCGGCGGCGGCGGCAGGTTTTCAGGCGGCGGTGGCGGCGGCGGCTTGGTCTCTTCGATGATCTTGGTTTCGATGGGCGCCTTGATCACCTCGACCATGCGTTGGGCAAGGCCGCTGACCAGCGCCCAACCCAGCAGCAGGTGCAAACCCAGCACCACGCCGATGCCCACGACATGTTTGCCGGGGTTGCGTTGTTGTTCGGCGAAATCCACTCGTTCCTCCAGCGGGTCTTGCAGTTTGACTTGCAAAACCGTGCGTCCATAACCGCCCCAGCTGGGGTGGCCTGTCTCGGTGTTTTTGCACCTGAGGCGGCGGACTATATCGCGATACCCCCTGGTCCCTTACCGGGCAACACCCTAGGCACGCCCCCGCCTTAGGAGGGGTGCAAGCTGTATGTCTGCAGTAATTTCGCGCGGCGTCTGAGACCGCTGAATCGCATGAAGCGTGCCTGCACGGCGCACCTCACCGGTGCGCCTTTTCAGCGGGGCCAAGGCCACTTGTTGGCCAACCACGCGCTGGCCTGTTGCAAGGTGTCTGGCGCTTCGCAGGCGATGACGGTTCTGGTTGGAACCGAACGTAACCAGGTCAGTTGCCGCTTCGCCAGTTGGCGTGTGGCGGCAACCGCCGCGGGCAGCCATACAGGGTCTGCTGAAGCCGCCGTTCGGGTTTCGGCATCGCCGTGGTCCAGTGCTTGCCAAACCTGTCGGTAGCCCACGCAGCGCATAGAGGGCAGGTCGGCATGCAGGTCACCTCGCCGGCGCAGGGCTTGCACCTCGGCCAGCAAGCCCGCTGCCACCATGTGCTGCAGCCGCTGCTGGATGCGTTCATGCAGCCAACTGCGTTGCAGGGGTTCAAGCGACAGCATGGGCCACCGCGCGTCGGGGCCGGTGTCTGGGTCAGCGTCTGCACTGGTTTCAGCTTTGTGGTCTTGGGCATGCCATTGCGACAAGGTGCGCCCACTGCTGCGCCAAACTTCCAGCGCACGCTGGATGCGCTGCGCGTCGCGCGGCGCCAGCCGGGCGGCGGTGGTCGGGTCCACCTGGGCCAACTGTTGGTGCAGCGCTGGCCAGCCGTTCTGCGCAGCCTCGGCGTCGATCTGCGCGCGCAACGCCGGGTGGGCCGAAGGCATGGGGCTGATGCCGTCGCGCAGCGCTTTGAAATACAGCATCGTGCCGCCCACCAGCAAAGGCAAACGTCCGCGGGACCTGATGTCGGCGGCCGTGCGGCGTGCATCGTCAGCGAACCGCGCAGCCGAGTAGCTGTGCAGCGGGTCCAGGATGTTGATCAGGTGGTGGGGCACGGCCGCCAGATCGGCAGCGCTGGGTTTGGCGGTACCGATGTCCATGCCGCGGTAGACGAGTGCCGAGTCGACGCTGATGATTTCTATCGGCCCCTGCTTCGCCAACGCCATCGCCAGGGCCGACTTGCCCGATGCGGTGGGCCCCGCCAGGCACACACCCAGCGCGCCTGTTGCTGGCGCGACGCCGGGGCAGTGTTCAGAATCGTTCGTCGTCACGCAGGTAGCGCCATTGGCCGCTGGGCAGCTGCGACAAGGGCACACTGCCGATGCGCACCCGCTTCAGTCCCAGCACCTGCAGGCCCACCTGTTCACACATGCGGCGTATCTGGCGCTTGCGGCCTTCACGCAGCACAAAACGCAACTGGTCTTCGTTTTGCCAGCTCACCTGGGCCGGCCGCAGCAAGATACCGTCCAGCGACAAGCCTTGGCGCAAGGGGCCCAGGTTCACATCGGCCAGCGCGCCTGCGTCCAAACGGGCCACACGCACCAGGTATTCTTTTTCAACCCGGGTCTGGTCACCGATCAAGCGCTTGGCCACACGGCCGTCTTGCGTAAAGACGATGAGGCCGGTGGAGTCGATGTCCAGCCGCCCCGCAGGCGCCAGGTGCCGCAAATGGCCGGGGTGAAAGTCGATGCGTGAGTTGTCGCCCGTCCAGCGGTTTTGCGGTTTCAACAGCGTGATGGCGGGTTCATGCCCGTCCTCGGCCTGGCCGCTGACGTAGCCCATCGGTTTGTTCAACAAGATCGTGACGAACCGCGCCTGCTCGGCGCGGGCACGCGGGTCGATGGTGATGGCGGCGTCGCTGGCCACGCGTTGGCCCAGCACTGCAAGCTGGCCATGGACTTGCACCCAGCCGGCGGCGATCCAGTCATCGGCCTCACGCCGCGAAGCCAGGCCACGCTCGGTGATGAGTTTGGAGATGCGCACACCAGAAATGCCTTGACTGCTTGGGCTACTGGGGCTGTTGGGGCTGCTGGGGTTGGAGCGCGTAGAGGTGCTGGCGCCTGGGCTGGACTTCGGGCTGGTCTCCGTGCCGGTGCCAGTGCCGGTGCTGGGGGCGCGCGCGCCGCCCGTGTTGCCGCCGGTACTGCCGCGATAGGTTCTGCCTGAGCCGGCATCGCGCAGATCCCGATCGGGCCCGCGGGCCGTCTGCCCAGGCGGCAGCGCAGGCCGCGCAGGGCCGCGTGCACGGTCGCTTCCTTCATCGGCCCTGGGGGCCTGCGGCGGCCGCTGCCAGGCCGGCTCGGGCCGCTGGCCGCGGTATCCGTCGTGATCTCGCGGCGCGCGCTCGTTCGGTACGCGTGCCTGGTCGCCGGCCGGCCGTGCGGTGGGTGATGGCGGCTTCACGGTTTTTGGTGCGTTGACGGCGCGCACGCGGGGCCGCATCGGGTTGCGCGGTTGCGCCGCGGGTTTGACGCTGAGCTTGGTACGGGTGGCCATGTCGGCATTTCACCATGCCAGGGCCTCGGCACCATGG
>JANNMQ010000769.1:0-4000 GCA_031398045.1 Rubrivivax sp. | reverse complement strand
GCGATGGATGCGCTGCAACGTGCAGTAAATCAACCTGCGGCTCCCTGCATTCACTTGGAGAGCACAGCATGGTTGCAACAACCCACACCCGTCTTGCACTGTCGGTCATCATGTTGGCGGTGCTTGCCGCCTGCGACCATGGCGGGAACGATGAAGACGAGCTGGCGGACAAGGTCACCATCAGCGGCGTGGTGGCCGACGGCCCGCTGAGCGGAGCTACCGTGTGTTACTACGTCAACGACAACGAAGCCTGCGACGCCAACGAGCCCATGTCGGCGCTGACCGACAGCACTGGCAACTACCGTTTGCAGGTGGAAGCTGCCAGCGCTGGCAAACACGCCGTGCTGGCGCTGGTGCCGGCCACGGCGGTTGACAAGGACACCGGGGTTGCCGTGGGCGCAGCGCTGACCTTCAAGAGCCCGGCCACCAACGCCCCTGGTGAGCAGGCGGTGTTTGTCAGCGCGCTGACCACCGCGGTGGCCGATGTGGCCAGGGACAGCGGCAAGCCGGTTTCCGAAGCAGCCCGCCAGGTGCAAGACGCGCTGGGACTGAGCAGCTCGCCGCTGGCCAGCTTTGTGGCCAGCACCGACCCTGCCGCCGCGCAGGCGGCCCTGGCCGCCCAAGCGCTGACCAGTGTGCAGGTGCAGGCGACGCAGTTGTCTACCGCTGCTGGGGTGTCTGCGGCTGATGCCAACCGTTTTGCGCGTGGGTTGGCCCTGGGTGCCATGCCCGCACTGGCTGCGGCGCTGGCCGAGCACAGCGCAGCGCCTGCTGCCGAGCGGGTGGCGCAGGCAGTGGCTGCGGCGAAGGATGAATACAACCTGAGCCCTGCCACGGCCAAGGCCGTGGCCGACGCCACCAACCGGCCTGCTGGCGTGGGCCCCGCGCCTGGGCCCTTTGTCAGCCTGCGGCGTTTTGCCTACACCGACGCCAACAACTACAGCTACACGGTATTCACCGGCAACAGCAGCCAGACCAATGCGGCCGGTGAATTCAAGGCCAGCGAACTGCGCAAAACGCTGACCGGCGGCGCCGACGTGCCCTACAACCGCAACCAGATGTACTGGACCGGCAGCGCCTGGGCCTTGTGTCCGCTGCAGTGGGAAGTCAGCACCAACAAGCTGAGCGCGACCACGGGCGCACAGAGTGGTCTGTACTGTGGCGCCAGCCGCAGCGAAACGCAGAACCACTACGAAGACATCAGCGGCAAAACGCTGCCAGAGGTGGTGGCCAGCATGCGCGCCTACCCGCTGGCGGACAGCGTGAGCAGCAGCACCAACGCCGACGGCCTGCCCGTGAACTGGGGCCCCGACCCCACGCTGCTGCCGGCCAGCGCCACCTTCCCGGCTGGTTCGCTGCTGAACCGTCGGCGCCAGCAGGCCGACCTGGGCGGCACCGACCGTATCGAGCTCACCACCAAGAGCACGGTGCTGTGGCCCGACGGGCGCTTCCGCCAGGCCACCACGCTGGAACAGTACGGCAGCATGTCGGGCGACCTGGCCACAGCCGGCACGGCAGCCACCGGCAGCAACACGGTATTTGTAAACGACCTGCCGCTGAGCAACCAGCCCGACACCACGCTGGAAGCCGTGAAGCGCTGGCGCGCCGGCCTGGACATCGGCACCCTGAAAGCCCGCTTCTACGCTTGCGATCTGCGCAAGGCCGACCAGGCCAGCGTGAACTGCACCGCTGCCGGCGACGCCACGCTGGCCATCAGCACGCAAGGTGATGCGCGGCTGCTGCGTTTTGCCAGCGGCTACCCGTCTGCGCTGTCGTCGAAATTGAAGATGCAGCGCTTCTGGGCCCAGCACAGCGGCACGGTGTTTCGCGGCGCGCGGGATCTGCCCCAAACACGCCACGACCAGCGGCTGAACAACGTGGCCTGGGACGCGCTGCGCGGTGCGCTGGGCATCCCCGCGCACGCGGCCGCCAGCGCGCCCGCCGAGGCCGGCCCCTTCGAAACCCTGCGCTCTTTCACCTACACCGACGCCAACAACTTCAACTGGCGCGCCTTTGTCGGCAACAGCAGTGTCACCAACAGCAGCAACCAGTACACCGCCAGTGAAGTGCGCAGCATCAAGAACAACGGCGTGGCCACGCCGTTTGCGCGCAACCAGTTGATGTGGACCGGCAGCGACTGGTACGACTGCCCCAGCAGCGGCGAAAACATCATCGTGGCGCGTGCGGTGGCGCCGTTTGACTCCAGCTACTGCAAGACCTATCTGGACGAGCGCCACAGCCTGGTGACGCTGACGCTGGACGGCCGCCGCCTGTCTGACGTGGTGAACGACATTCGTGCCTACGGCAGCAAGGACGGCGCTTTCGACTACGGCGGCTGGGGCCCCAGCACCAGTGCCCACCCGGCATTGGCTCAGGCCTTTTTCCCCGCAGGAAGCACGATGGAATACCGGGGCAATCTGCGCAAGGCCACGCCCACCATCATGGGCACCGGCGATGGCAACAAAGTGCGCGTGGCACCGGCTTTCAACACCACCGCTTCCTTCGACACCTGGCCTTACGCCTCCACGCTGGACGAGTTCATCGCCAAGTATCCGGGCGACCTGAAGGGCGGCCCCCTGAACGGCAACGTGGCCTTCTGGGTGCACGGCATCACACTGGCCGCAGCGCCTTCGGCGCAGTTCAACCGCACCCTCGAGTGGCGGGTGGCCTTCGACGCCGACGGCCAGAAGGCGCGCTTCTACACCAACAACCGCGCCGCCAGCACCAACTTCACCACCAACTACGTGAAGGTGCTAGACACCACCTACAGCACCGAGACCTTGGGCGGCCACAAGATGCTGAAGTTCGCTGCCATGCCCGATGGGTTTGAGCGCGACCACTTCTTCCAGCGCCTGTTTGCCGAGCGCGACGGCGCCGTCTGGTATGCGTGGAAAGACTCGGTGCCCACGACGCCCCTGTATTCGATCCGTCTGAACGGCGCTGCGGCACAGGCGCTGGCCGAGACCTTGAACATCCGCTAAACGGCCCAGCGTTTCCTTGTCAGCGGGTGGCCTTTTGGCAGGCTACCCGCTGAATTTGGTGGTGCGCCGGCTGATTTGCACCGTGCGCGCCTGGCCACGGGCAAGGGGTGGAGGGGAGGGAAACCCATGAATATTCACAAACCGGAGCGCGCGCATTCATCACCTGCCGCGCCGCGTTTTTCCTACGCTTGGGTTCTGAGGCGACGTGCGATGCCCGCACCCAGCGCCCGAACCAGGAGAGACGCTATGCAAGTTAATGTCCAAGAGTCGGCCTCCCGCGCTGCGACGGCCAACCCGGCGCTGATGCAGGCGCTGCAGGCGGCCTCAAGTGCGGGTGCGCAGGCGCTCCCAAACGCGCGTGCGCACCCGCCCGTCGAGCCCGTGCTGGGCATGCTGCTCGACGAGTTGGACTACGGGGTGGTGCTGTTGCTGCGTGACACCGCCCGCGTCGTCTATGTCAACCATGCGGCGCGCACGCAACTGCGCGGCGGGCGTAGCCTGGAGGTGGTGGACGGTGCGCTGAGCGCCGGTCGTCCTGCCGACGCCGCTTTGTTGGTGGACGCGTTGGCAGCCGCGCGGCGCGGCCTGCGCCGCCTGATCACCTTGGGGGTGCAGGGCACTCGGGTGGAGGTGGCGCTGATTCCCATTGGCGAAACCGTGGTCGGTGGGCAGCCGCTGGTGGCTGCAGTGTTCGGCCGACGCCGACTGTGCGAACAGATGTCGATGGAGTGGTTTGCCCGCGCCCATGGGCTGACGCCGGCAGAAGAGGGTGTGCTGGAACTGCTGTGCAACGGCCTGGACCCGCGCGACATCGCTGCTGCCAACAAGGTGCGCATGGCCACCGTGCGCACGCAGCTGATCTGCATTCGCGACAAAACGGGTGCGGCCAGCATCCGCGCGCTGCTGCAGCGCCTGGCCATGCTGCCGCCGATGGTGAGTTTGTTGCGCTGCTGATGCACGGCCAGGTAGCGCACGATGCCGAATTTAAAGGGCCCCCGCAGCTTGCGCTGCGGGGGCCC
>JANNMQ010001111.1:0-3603 GCA_031398045.1 Rubrivivax sp. | reverse complement strand
CGCTGCCGGGGCTGATGATCTTCATCACCTCCATCGCTTTCAATCTGCTGTCCGACGGCCTGCGCAGCGCGATGGAGATCAAACAATGACAGGCCCGGCACCACTGTTGCGGGTGCACGATCTGGTGAAGCACTTTCCGCTGAAAAAGGACGTGTTTGGCCGCGGCGGTGGTGTGGTGCGCGCGGTGGACGGTGTCAGCTTTGACGTGCGGGCCGGCGAAACGCTGGGCGTGGTGGGTGAATCGGGCTGCGGCAAAAGCACCACGGCGCGGCTGCTGATGCACCTGATTGCACCCGACCGTGGCGAGATCGTGTTCGATGGCGCCGGGGTGGGCACACGCGACCTGGGCCTGAAGGACTACCGCCGCCAGGTGCAGATGGTGTTCCAGGACAGTTACGCGTCGCTGAACCCGCGCCTGACCATCGAAGACAGCATTGCTTTTGCGCCGCAGGTGCATGGCACACCCGCGCGGGTGGCCGTGGACCGTGCACGCGACCTGCTGCAGCGTGTGGGCCTGGAGCCACGCCGCTTTGCCGAACGCTACCCGCATGAACTGTCGGGCGGCCAGCGCCAGCGTGTGAACATCGCGCGTGCGCTGGCGCTGCAGCCGCGCTTGATCATCCTGGACGAAGCCGTGTCGGCGCTGGACAAGTCGGTGGAAGCGCAGGTGCTGAATCTGCTGCTGGACCTGAAAGACGAGTTTGGCCTGACCTACATCTTCATCAGCCACGACCTGAACGTGGTGCGCTTCATGAGCAGCCGCGTGATGGTGATGTACCTGGGCCAGGTGGCCGAGTTGGGCCACAGCGAAGCCTTGTTCGAAGACCCACGCCATCCCTACACCCGGGCGCTGCTGTCCAGCATCCCGTCGATGGACCCCGACCACCGCACCGAGGTGCCACCCTTGGCGGGCGACCCGCCCAACCCCATCAATCCCCCCAGCGGCTGCCGCTTCCACACACGCTGCGCGATGGCCGAGCCGCTGTGCAGCCAGCGTGCACCCACGCTGACGGCTGACCCGCACGGCCACCGCGTGGCCTGCTTGATGCACGAGCCGGGCAGTGGTCACAGCGCTGCGCTTCAGCTGCCGGCCGCCGCATGAACAGCGCGGTGAACAACCCCACCGCTGGCGCCACAACCGGCCCCGAAGCCCCCTTTGTGCAGGTACAGAACCTGCACGTCACCTTCACGGGCGGCAACACGGGCAAAAGCCGCCCGGTGCATGCCGTGGGCGGTGTGGACCTGGCGGTGCAGCGCGGCGAGGTGGTGGCGCTGATCGGAGAAAGCGGCTCGGGCAAAAGCGTCACGCTGCGTTCGCTGCTGCGCCTGCACAACCCGCAACGCACGCAGATCAGCGGCCTGGTGCGGGTGGGCAACCACGAGGTGCTGTCGCTGTCGCCACAGGCGCTGGCCGACTACCGCGGCAAGGTGGCGTCGATGATCTTTCAAGAGCCGCTGCTGGCGCTGGACCCGGTGTACACGGTGGGTGCACAGATTGTTGAGAGTATTCGCCGCCATGAAAACGTGTCGCAGGCCGCGGCCCACCAGCGTGCGCTGGACCTGTTCGAGCGGGTGCACATTCCCAGCCCCGAGCGCCGCCTGCAGGCCTACCCGCACGAGATGAGCGGCGGCATGCGCCAGCGCGCGATGATTGCGCTGGCGCTGGCCTGCCGCCCGCAGCTGCTGCTGGCGGACGAGCCCACCACGGCGCTGGACGCCACGGTGCAGATCCAGGTGCTGCTGCTGCTGCGTGAACTGCAGCGTGAACTGGGCCTGGCCGTCATCTTCGTCACGCACGACATCGGCGCGGCGGTGGAAGTGGCCGACCGCATTGCGGTGATGTATGCCGGCCGCATCGTTGAAGAAGGCCCCGCCCGTGTGCTGCTGAAAGCGCCGCGCCATCCCTACACACTGGCGCTGCTGCGCAGCCGTGCCCACGGTGCGCTGGCGCCGGGGCAGCGGCTGCAAACCATCGGCGGCGCGCCGCCCGACCTGGCGGCGCTGCCCGCCGGTTGCTCGTTTGCCGAACGCTGCGGCTATGCCCAAGAAGCCTGCCACCAGACGCGCCCGGAGGTCACCTGGTTGACACCCGACCACAGCGCACGCTGCTTGCGCACCGAAGCCACGGCGCCGCAGCCTTGAGTTAAATCCGCACGCTGCTGCGCCCACTGCCTGTAAAGCCCACCATGCCCTCAGTCCAAGACACCGCCCTGGCCTTCATGCCTTACCCCGACGTGCCGGTGCCCCATGCCGCCACGGGCCCTTTGTCGGGCTTGAGTTTTGCCGTCAAGGACCTGTTCCATGTGGCAGGCTACCCGACCAGTGGTGGCCAGCCACTGATGCTGGCCTTGAACGGTGTGCAGACACGCACGGCACCCACGGTGCAGCGCCTGCTGGACGCCGGTGCCCGCTTCGTGGGCAAGACGCTGACCGACGAGCTGGCGTTTTCGATGAACGGCAACAACGCGCACTTTGGCGCGCCCATCAACGGCAACGCACCCGACCGCATCACCGGCGGCTCTTCCAGCGGCAGTGCGGCGGCGGTGTCCAACCAACTGGCCGATTTCGCGCTGGGCACCGACACCGGTGGCTCGGTGCGTGCACCCGCCAGCCATTGCGGCTTGGTGGGTTTGCGGCCGACGCAGGGACGGGTGTCGCTGCAAGACTGCCTGGATCTGTCGCCCAGCCTGGACACCTGTGGCTGGTTCACGCGCGACCTGTCCACCTTCGGCCGTGTGGCCGACCTGCTGCTGGGCGCCGACGCGCAGCCGCTGCCGGCCGCCGTGCGGCTGCTGCTGCCCACCGACCTGTGGGCCCTGGTGGCGCCCGAAGTGGCCGCCGCGCTGGCACCGCTGCGCTCACGCTTTGAAGCCGCGCTGGGCGCTGCGCAACCGGTGCAGGTGGTGCTGGACAGCCTAGACGCCATGTATTGGCACTACCGCCACATCCAGGGCCGTGAGGCCTGGTTGACCGACGGCGCATTCATCACCCGTTACCAGCCGCCGCTGGGCCCCGGCGTTGCCGAACGTTTTGCCTGGAGCGCCCAGGTTACCGATGAACAGGTGGCCAGCGCCACCAGCTACCGTGCCCGCTACCGCGCGCAGGGGCTGGCGCTGCTGGGCAACGACGGCGTGCTGCTGATCCCCACCATGCCCGATGTGGCGCCACTGCGCAGCGCTGCCGAAAGCGATCTGGAGGACTACCGCAACCGCGCCATCCGGCTGCTGTGCGGGGCGGGCCTGGCGGGGTTGCCGCAACTCAGCCTGCCGGGTTGCACGCGCATGGGCGCGCCACTGGGGCTGTCGCTCGTCGGCCCGCCGGGCAGTGACCGCAGCCTGGTGGCGCTGGCCGACACCGTGCTGGGCACGACCTGACGAAGGATCAGCCGGTCACCAACGTCACCGGCTCTGCCAGATGCGCAATGTCGCAGTCCACCAGCCTGGTGCCATTGGGCGTTTCGGGCGTTGCGGGCGTTGCGGGCGTCGCGGGCGCACGGCGTTCAATGACCACGAAGTCACCCGCATCACGTGCAATCAAGCCGTGGTGCCAGGTGCCGGCATGCAGCGTGCAGCCCTGGCGGCCGTGCATGTCAAACGCAGCCAG
>JANNMQ010000721.1:0-1561 GCA_031398045.1 Rubrivivax sp. | reverse complement strand
AGGCTTCAGGCCGGCCTCGCGGATGGCAGAGATCAGGTCGGCCAGCACGTCCTTGACGTCGCCGACGATGGGGATGTCGACCGTGACCCGCTTGGAGATGCTGGACGGGTCGACGTCGATGTGGATGATCTTGCGCGTCGGGTTGCCGGCCGCGAAGTGCGCGGGGTTGCCGATCACGCGGTCGTCGAAGCGCGCGCCGACGGCCAGCAGCACATCGCAGTTCTGCATTGCGTTGTTGGCTTCGATGGTGCCATGCATGCCCAGCATGCCGAGGAACTTGCGGTCGCTTGCCGGGTAGGCGCCCAGGCCCATCAGGGTGTTGGTGCAGGGGTAGCCCAGCATGTCCACCAGGGTGCGCAGCTCGGCGGTCGCATTGCCCAGGATCACGCCGCCGCCGGTGTAGATGTAGGGCCGCTTGGCCGCCAGCAGCAGCTGCAGCGCCTTGCGGATCTGGCCGCCGTGGCCCTTGCGCACCGGGTTGTACGAGCGCATCTCGACCTTGTCCGGGTAGCCGTTGTTGGCGACCTTGTTGAAGGACACGTCCTTGGGGATATCCACCACCACCGGGCCGGGACGGCCGCTGCGGGCGATGTGGAAGGCCTTCTTCATCACCTCGGCGATGTTCTTGGCGTCCTTGACCAGGAAGTTGTGCTTGACGATGGGCCGCGTGATGCCGACGGTGTCGCATTCCTGGAAAGCGTCCAGGCCGATGGCCGCGGTGGGCACCTGGCCGGTGATGATCACCATCGGGATGCTGTCCATGTAGGCGGTGGCGATGCCGGTCACCGCATTGGTGACGCCGGGGCCGGAGGTGACCAGCGCAACGCCTACATCGCCGGTGGCGCGCGCATAGCCGTCGGCCGCATGGACGGCGGCCTGCTCATGGCGCACCAGCACATGCTGAATGGTGTCCTGCTTGTAGAAGGCGTCGTAGATGTGCAGCACCGCGCCGCCGGGATAGCCCCAGATGAACTTGACGTTCTCGGCCTGCAGGGCCTTGATGAGGATTTCCGCGCCGCGCAATTCCGGGGGGGTGGCAGTTGCCGAGCCCGAGGCTGCGGCGGCCGAAGCGATTTCGGCTTTGGTGATTTCCATGGATGAACCTTTGTGAATTTCTCTGACGAAAAACCTTGGGTGCCCCTTCACACGCTCTCGTGAAGCTGTGTCGGGACTTAGAACCCAAAACCATGGGCGGGCCTATCGCGCCGCCGGGTCAGGGCTCGTTTGCCTTTTGACTTGCAAGCCACATTATCGCACTGCAGCAGGCCACCCACCAAAATCCGCTGCACGCGGTGCGATAATTTCCCCGCTGCAGGCACACCAGCGGGTTGGAGCGGTGGCGGGCGCCGCATTCCGCGGAACAAGAACGAGACAAAGCACGAGCCGTCCAGGCACAGACCCTTGGCAACCGAACGAGAACTCTCCGACTTCCTTAAAAGCGTCGAAAAGCGGGCTTTCAAGCGCTCGGTCTACCACGTCCGCGACCAGGAAGCCGCGCTGGACATCGTGCAGGACAGCATGATGAAGCTGGCCGAGCACTACGGCGACAAGCCACCGGCCG
>JANNMQ010000715.1:0-8937 GCA_031398045.1 Rubrivivax sp. | reverse complement strand
CAGGCGTTTCAGCGGCCCCGCTTTGTCGACCAGGCCCATACCCTGGTTACGCAGCAGGTGCGCCGCTGGTCCACGGGCAGCAAACAAGTGCAGCAGGCCGTCGGTGACACGCGCCATGGCCTGTGTGGGCGCCCAGCGCTGGCGCGCATAACGCGCCAGCAAACGGGTGTCACCCAGATTGCGCCAGCTTTCGCGGGCAGCCAGCACCTGGGCCAGCGCAGCCACGTCGGCCAGGCCCAGGTTCAGGCCTTGACCGGCCAGGGGGTGCACCAGATGGGCGGCGTCACCCACCAGCACCCAGCCTGGGCCGTGCACGGTGTCGGCCTGTGCCAGCGCCAGCGGCCACTGGGCACGCTCACTGACCAGCGTCAAGTGGCCCGCGGCGCCAGCCGTGGCCTGCATCAATGCAGCGCAGAAGTCAGCCTCGCCCAGCGCCATCAACTGCTGCGCCCGGTCTTGTGGCACCGACCACACCAGCCCGTAGCCGAGGCCCGGTTGCGGCCGGTCCAGCGGCAGCAGGGCCAACACGTCGGGGCTGCGAAACCACTGCCGCGCCACACCGTTGTGCGGGCGGTCGCTGGCCAGCCGTGCGGCGATGCCCTGGTGGCCGTAGGCGTGGCGTGTCCATTGCACGCCAAAAGCTTCGCGGGTGGCCGAAGCCTTGCCTTCAGCCAGCACCTGCAAAGCCACGCGCGGCGGTGTTTCCGCTGGCGCCAGCGCAGTGACGTGGGGCGCAAAACCGGTGGCCGACAGCAGCGCTTGTTCCAGCGCCGCAGCGTCGACGATCCAGGCCAGTTCGGCCACCCCTTGTGTCCAGGCCGAAAATTCCAGCGTGCCCGGTGCAGCGGCACGGCCGCCACCACGGCGTTCGTCGCCCTGGATGTGCATTTCCTGCACCTGCGTGCGGGCGTCAAGCGGCAGGGCGTCCCAGACCTTGACTTCACGCAGCAGCTGCACCGAGGCCGCATTCAGTGCATAGGCGCGCACATCGGTGGCGCCGGCTGGCCGCGCGGCGAGCGCGTGCGCATCGCCTTGCAGCACCACGCGCAAACCCTGTCGGGCCAGCGCCAACGCCGCGGCCAGCCCCACCGCACCCGTACCGCGCACCAAGATGTCTTGTTCAACCATTGCCGGGCATTGTAGGTAGCGGGCCCCGGGCACAATGCATTCAGGGAGACCAGGGGCCCCTGACTTCATCGGCTTTATTTCCAGGCGACTTTCTTGAGCGAATTCAATTGCACCCTGGCGTCGGTACACGCCTACCCCATCAAGTCTTGTGGCGTGGTTGACCTGCGGCAAGGCCTGCTGATCGAAACCGGGCTCGAGTTCGACCGCGCCTGGATGGTGCTGGACCGGCATGGCCAGATGCTGACCCAGCGCGATGACCCCCGCATGGCACTGGTGCACTGCAGCTTCAAAGGCAGCGAGCTGGTGTTGCGCGCACCCGGCATGCTGGCCCTGCACCTCAGCCTGGACCGCGTGGAAGCAGCCACACACGCGCAGGTGTGGAACGACCGCGTCAAGGCCTACGACATGGGCGCGCTGGCCGCGCAGTGGTTCACCGACTTTTTGCGGCCCAACACAACGGGCCCCGGGCTGCGCCTGGTGCGCTTTGACCCCGAACACCAGCGCCTGTGTGACCCCCACTGGACAGGTACCTTGCAGGCCCAGACCGCGTTCAGCGACGGCTACCCGCTGCTGGTGACCAACACCGCGTCATTGCACGACCTGAACCAGCGCCTGGCTGCCGCGGGCGCCCAGCCCGTGGACATGCAGCGTTTCAGGCCCAACCTGGTGCTGCACGGTTTGCCCGCCTTCGACGAAGACCACACCCGCGAACTCTTCATCAGCACACCCGACGGCGACGTGGAACTGCGGCTGGTCAAACCCTGCGCCCGCTGCAGCATCCCCAACATCGACCCGGCGACGGCGCAGTCTTCGAACGCTGTGGGCGACACCTTGGCCGGCTACCGCAGCGACCCCCGCGTGGGTGGCGCCGTCACTTTTGGCATGAACGCCGTGATGGTGAGCGGTATGGAATGCCTGCTGCAGCCCGGGCAGGCGGTGCGGGGGCGGATTGCCTTTGAGTGAGGTTTCGGGTGAAAGCCGTAGAGCAAGGGCCTTTAAATGACCGCTGGGGCCCATGGTGGAAAATCCATGCCTAAACCCAGGTCAACCGCAGCGACCCGAAAGCAACCCATGACATTCAGCCCCGCCCGCCACACCGCCACCAGAAGGGCCTTCGCATGAGCCTGAAATGCGGCATCGTCGGCTTGCCCAACGTCGGCAAATCCACGCTCTTCAATGCGCTGACCAAAGCCGGCATTGCAGCCGAGAACTACCCCTTTTGCACCATTGAGCCCAACGTCGGTGTGGTGGAACTGCCCGACCCTCGGCTGCACCAGCTGGCGGCCATCGTCAAACCCGAACGCGTGGTGCCGGCGATCGTCGAGTTTGTAGACATTGCCGGGCTGGTGGCCGGTGCCAGCAAGGGCGAAGGCCTGGGCAACCAGTTCCTCAGCCACATCCGCGAAACCGACGCCATCGTGAATGTGGTGCGCTGTTTTGAAGACGACAACGTGATCCACGTGGCCGGCAGGGTCGACCCCATTGCTGACATCGAAGTCATACAGACCGAACTCTGCCTGGCCGATCTGTCGACGGTAGAAAAGAGCCTGCACCGCTACAACAAGGCCGCACGCTCAGGCAATGACAAAGAGGCGGCTGCCTTGGTGGGTGTGCTGGAAAAGTGCCAGGCCGCATTGGACCAGGCGCAGCCGGTGCGTGGCATCAGTTTCAGCAAGGCCGAGCAGGTGATCCTGAAGCCACTGTGCCTGATCACCGCCAAGCCCGCCATGTTTGTTGGCAACGTCAGCGAAACCGGGTTTGAGCACAACCCTTACCTGGACCGCCTGCGCGAGTACGCCGCCAAGCAAAACGCTCCGGTGGTGGCCATCTGCGCGAAGACCGAGGCTGAGCTGGCCGACATGAGTGACGAAGACAAAGGCCTGTTTCTGCAGGAAATGGGTCAGGATGAACCGGGCCTGAACCGCCTGATCCGCGCCGCTTTCAAGCTGCTGGGCCTGCAGACCTATTTCACAGCCGGGGTGAAAGAAGTGCGCGCCTGGACCATCCACATTGGCGACACCGCGCCGCAGGCCGCGGGTGTCATCCACACCGACTTCGAACGCGGCTTCATACGCGCTCAAACCATCGCTTTTACCGACTTCGTGGGCTTCAAGGGTGAGGCTGGTGCCAAAGACGCCGGCAAGATGCGCGCCGAGGGCAAGGACTATGTGGTGAAGGACGGCGACGTGCTGAACTTCTTGTTCAATGTGTGAGCGGCCCCTGTAGCCCTATCCAACAGCCGCCAGGGGCACCAAAGCTGAGGGCTGGGCGCTGCTCGAAACGAGCTCCCATTTTCGACCGGGGCTGACTTGCTTGGCGCGCTTTCCCTGCATCATGAAAGTTAGTTACCACGTGCACTTTCTGACAAAGGTCCACAATCGCACCTGGCCAACCCAGGGACACCAGCTGACCCCCGCAACTTTGTATGCACCCGCCGGCGCGCGCACCCGCAACGTGAAGTGAACACCACTCCAGGCAGCCTGGGCACAGGCCCAAGCCACGAACAGCAAGCCACCACGTCGGGTGACGAGGGGGCCTCAGGCGACCAGGCGCACGCTGCTGCAAGCGCTGCTTCCTCTGCCTTGGCGCCCGCAGCGGGGCTGGTGGTGGCAGGCACGGCGCTGGCCTATCTGGTCTTGGCTGCGTTGACGCTTGCGCTGACCGAATCGCCCAACTTGGTGTGCCCGGTGTACCCAGCCGCGGGCCTGGCCCTGGCGTTGGCGCTGGTGTACGGTGGACCAGCGCTGGCCGGCGTGTGCTTGGGCGCTGCGCTGCTGGGTGTGCTGGCCGCTGTGCAGGGCGTTCTGCCCGCAGGCGTTTCAGCCCTGCAGTGGTCAGCGGTGAGCCTGGGCGCCACGCTGCAGGCCTGGGTGGGCCGCGAACTGTTGCGACGCTGGGTCGCCGCACCACTGACCCTGAACACACCACGCGCCATCCTGCACGCGGGTCTGTGGGGCGGGCTGCTGGCATCCACCGTCAGCGCCACCGTGGCCGTGTCTGCCCTCTGGTCAGCAGGCCACCTGATGCCTGCCGCCGCGTTCAACATTTGGTGGGCCTGGTGGCTGGCCGACGCCACCGGCGTGTTGCTGTTTGCGCCGGTGGTGCTGAGCTTTCTGGGCCAGCCCGCAGCCGATTGGCGGCCGCGCAGGCGGTCGGTGGCGGTCCCGCTGCTGCTGGCGTTGTTGCTGCTGGGTGCCAGCAGCCTGTCTTTTGAACGCCTGCAGGCGCAACGCGCCATGGCCACGTTTGAACGCGACGCGGTGCGCCTGGGCCATGCTGCCGAGGCTCGGCTGTTGAACCCGGTGCTGGCATTGCGGGCTTTGCACAGTGCGGTGCTGACCAACCACAACCCAGACACCACGCGCCTGCAGCAAGCCACCGCATGGTGGCTCGCGCAGCCTTACCCCGTGCAAGCGATGGGGGTGACCCGCCTGGTGCCCAAGCCCGAAGCGTCAGCGCCTGAAGAGGGCAACGCCGAGCCTTTGGCGCCTGCTCAGCAGGCCGCAGGCAACCCGGACCCGCAACGGCCGCTGACCGAGCTGGACCGGCTGGTGGTTCAGCAGGTGCAACCATTGCCTGAAAACCAGTCGCTGTTGGGGCTTGACCTGCTGGCGGTGCCAGCGACCCGGGCTGCGGTGCAGATCACCCGCGCCACGGGCCAGCCGGCAGCGAGTACCGGATCGGGACTGCGCAGCAGCGACGTCGACGACACCGCGGTGGTGCTCCATCTGGCGCTGTACAACGGCCAGCCGCGCAGCAGCACCGAACGACTGCAACCGTTCAATGGCACGGTGTTCCTGACGCTCAACGCGCAACGTGTGCTGCAGGGGCTGCAGGAGCCCGATCTGCAACACCTGGACTGGTGTCTGCTCGACACTGCAGGCGTCACCCCTGGCCGCCGGCTGGCGGGGCCACCGGGCTGCGAGTCGCTGCCCTTTGCGGTGGCCGGGCCCTACCAACAAGAGCGGCGCTTGATGTTGGCCGACCGCGCCGTCACGCTGCGCATCACCAGCCGTGCTGACCGGTTACCCAGTGCGCTGTCGCGCAGCCGCTGGGTGGTGCCTGTGGTGGGGCTGTTGTCGGCATCGCTGCTGGGCGCATTGCTGCTGACCATCACGGGCCAGTCGCGCCGCACCGCCCAGGCTGTGCTTGACCGCACGGCCCAGCTGCGCCAGGAAATGAGCGAACGGGCACAAGCTCAGCAAGCCCTGCACACCAGCGAAGAGCGCATGCGCGCCATTGTTGACAACCTGCCGCTGGGCATTGCGCTGGTGGACCAGCAGGGGCGGCTGCTGGAATGCAATCCGCGCCTGTGCGGCATGCTGGGCCGCAGCACCGAGCACCTGCGCGGCGCCACCGTGGTGAGCTGTTTTGCGCCCGGCGAAGAACCCCGCATCCGCGCGCTGCGCAGCAGCCTGATCAGTCGCCACGGCACAGTGGACAGCGTGGAGTCGCTGAAATTGCGTGCCGCCAACGGCCGCCTGACTGATGTGCGGGTGGTGGCGAGCGCGCTGTACGACAGCAACCACCGCCTGTCGCTGATGGTGGCTGTGGTGGAAGACATGACGGCCCACCACCAGCTGCTGGAATCCGAATTGGCGCTGAACCGCGCCGAAGCCGCCAGCCGGGCCAAGAGTGAATTTGTCTCGCGCATGAGCCACGAGTTGCGCACACCGCTGAACGCCATGATCGGCTTTGCCCAGCTGCTGGGTCTGAACAGCCAGCCGGCATTGGCGCCGCGCCAGCTGGAATGGACACAGCAGATACAGCGTGCCGGCTGGCATCTGCTGGCCATGATCAATGACACCCTGGACCTGGCGCGGATTGAGTCTGGCGCCACAAGGCTGAACCTGGAGGCGGTGCAGCTTGCACCACTCTTGGACGCCTGCCGCGACTGGGTGCTGCAGGCCGCGACGCAGCGCAGCGTGCACCTGAAGCTGGTGCTGGCGCCCGATGTGCCTGCGGCGCTGGCCGACTCCACACGCCTGAAGCAGGTGTTGACCAATCTGCTGTCCAACGCTGTCAAATACAACCGCGAATCCGGTGAGGTGGAAATTCGCGCCCGGGGCGTGGCGCCGCGGCAGGTGGAGATCACGGTGACGGATACCGGCTTGGGCATGAGCGCCGAACAGCTGGCATCGCTGTTCCAGCCCTACAACCGCCTGGGACGTGAAAGCAGTGACGTTGAAGGCACCGGCATTGGTTTGGTCATCAGCCGCCGCCTGGCCGAACTGATGGGCGGCACCCTGAAGGCCCACAGCGTTCCCGGACAAGGCTCGGTCTTCACGCTGAACCTGCCCGCCACTGACGAGCCCACGCCCCTGCTCAGCATGCCCGAGCTGGCCGGCCCGGCGCGTTATCAACAGCGGCTGGTGCACTACGTCGAAGATAACGCCACCAATGTGGAAGTGATGCGCGGGGTGTTGCTGCAGCGCAAACAGATCACGTTGCAGACCTCCACGTTGGGGCTGGACGGCTTGTCAGCCATCCGACACAGCCGGCCCGACCTGATCTTGCTGGACATGCAACTGCCCGATATCAGCGGTCTTGAACTGCTGCGCCACATCAAACAAGATGACCAGATTGCCAGCATTCCGGTGATCGTGGTTTCGGCCGATGCCACGCCACAAAATATGGAGCGTGCGCTCACATTGGGCGCCAAACACTATGTGACCAAGCCGTTGGATATCGCCGCCTTCTTGGACTTGGTGGACCAGTCTTTGGCCGGCACCGGTCCGTTGGTTTAGGTGTGGGCGAACACTGTTTTTCGTTGACTGAATTCTGTCGAATCGCACTGGCCCGACTGAGGCCACAGCAAACCATAAGCACTCAAAGCCGTAGAGTGCTAATATTTCAGCAACTTCACTTCCCAGCGGGAATCTCAAGTCGCATGAACATCTCCAGCAGCTCCGCGATTCAAGTGCGTGACCCATGGTCCGTGGTGCCCTCCCTGGGCAACTTGGATGCTTACGTCTCGGCAGTGAACCGCATGCCCATGCTGACGCCAGGCGAAGAAACCGATCTGGCGCGCGCGCTGCGCGACAAAGCCGATGTGCATGCCGCCGGCCGCCTGGTGCTGTCGCACCTGCGACTGGTGGTGTCCATTTCGCGCCAGTACATGGGCTACGGCCTGCCGCAGGGCGACCTGATCCAGGAAGGCAATGTGGGCCTGATGAAGGCCGTCAAGCGCTTTGACCCGGAACATGGCGTGCGGCTGGTCAGCTATGCCATGCACTGGATCAAGGCCGAAATCCACGAGTACATCCTGAAAAACTGGCGCATGGTGAAGGTGGCCACCACCAAAGCACAACGCAAGCTGTTTTTCAACCTGCGCTCCATGAAGCAGGGCATGAAGGGTGACGCTTTGGAAGGCGACACACACCGCAGCACCCTGACGCCGGCTGAGGTGTCACTGATGGCGCGCCAGTTGAACGTGAAGCCCGAAGAGGTGGTCGAAATGGAAACCCGTCTGTCGGGCGGTGACGTGGCGCTGGAGCCGCAATCCGACGACGGCGAAGAGAGCTTCGCCCCGATTGCTTACCTGGCCGACGACAGCAGCGAACCCACACGGCGCATGGAAGCCGTGCACCGGGACTGGCTGGCCAGCGACGGCATCGGCGGTGCGCTGCAAACACTGGACGAACGCAGCCGCCGCATCGTGGAAGAGCGCTGGCTGAAAGTGAACGACGACAGTTCCGGTGGCATGACACTGCACGATCTGGCCGAGGAATACGGCGTCAGCGCCGAACGCATTCGCCAGATTGAAGTGGCGGCGATGAAAAAAATGCGCAAAGCGCTGGAAGCAGCCTGAAACGAACAGCCGCCGGTCCTTGCAGCATGCAAAAACGGCCCTTCGGGGCCGTTTGTTTTTTTAAGGCGAACGGTGCAAGACACCCGACACGCCCGTTGACGCCGACCTCAGGTCTGCGCCAGCAAGATTTTCAGGTCGTCAGCCAACGCCTGCGCACCCACGCCGTAGCGCGTAAACAGGCGCACCTTGCCTTTGGTGTCAAACACATAACTGCCGGCCGTGTGGTCGATGCTGTAGGTGCTGGGGGTACTGCCGGGCACCTTGGCGTAGTACACCTTGAATTGTTTGGCGGTGGCCTTGATCTCTTCCGGTGAGCCGCGCAAGGCCACCAGGTCGGCACCAAAGTTGCCCACGTAGGCTTTCAGCAGTTCGGCCGTGTCGCGTTCAGGATCCACGGTGACAAAGATACCCTGCACACGCGCCGCATCAGCACCCAGCAGCTTGCGGGCAGCGGCCAGTTCCACCAACGTCGTGGGGCAGACATCAGGGCACTGCGTGAAGCCAAAAAATACCACCACCACCTGACCCTTGAAGTCAGCCAGGTGGCGGCGCTTGCCGTCCGCGTCGGGCAAGTTGAAGTCTTGCGCGTAGTTGGCGCCGGTGATGTCAACGGCCTTGAATGCGGCGGCAGGCATCATGCGGTCACAGCCGGCAACACCAGCCAAGAGCCCGGCGGCCACGGCCGACATCAGCATCAGTTTGCGACGAGTGATTGCAGCCATGGGCTCAGGTAATGGTCGAGCAGCAGCGCAGCAAACAACAGCGACAAGTGCCAGATCGAAAAACGGAAAGTCTTGCGGGCCAGCGCGTCGCTGTAGTCACGCCACAGCATCCAGGCATAGGCGATAAAAGTTGCCCCCAGCACCACCGCGGCCAGCAGATACAGATAGCCACTCATCTGCATCACAAAAGGCAGCAGCGTGGCCGCAAACAGCACGATGGTGTAGAGCAGCACCTGCAGCCGCGTGAACTCGGGCCCATGGGTGATGGGCAACATC